>CAMBYC010000114.1 GCA_945871875.1 Sphingobacterium thalpophilum | reverse complement strand
ACATTAAATAGTCTAAAAATGAAAAAGATATTCAAACTCAGAGCGATAGCAATAATAGTGATTACAATGTTGATTAGTCAAGGCAGTCAATCCCAAATTAGTTGGGATGACGATGCCCAGCAACAAGATGCGATGGTTCCCCTAGATGGGGGGCTTTCGCTGCTCTTGGGAGCGGGAGCAATGTATGGAATTAAGAAATTGAGAATTAAGAAGTAGTGGGTTGTAATTATGAATTATAAATTATGAATTGTAGGGGCAGACCAGTGTGTCTGCCCTTTTTTATTAAAGTGTCTGCCCTGTTAAATTATCATTCAGGGTTAATTGTTAATTGTTAATTGTTAATGGTTAATGATTAATGGTTTGAGAAATCATAATTTATAATTCATAATTCATAATTTATTATATTGCGACTTATGCAAAAGAACAACCGACTCACACTATATATCATGCTTTCGATGGTAGTAGGAATTATAGTAGGATACATCATTCATATTAATGCTAGTTCAACTTTTATAGTCAGTATATCATCACAATTTAAGTTGTTAACTACCATTTTTTTAAGATTGGTACAGATGATAATAGCACCATTGGTGTTTTGTACATTGGTGGTTGGAATAGCAAAATTGGGTGATATCAACACTGTTGGCAGGGTAGGAGGTAAGGCATTGTTATGGTTTGTTTCTGCATCATTGATTTCATTGTTGATTGGATTGTTTTGGGTTAATGTATTAAAACCTGGAGTTGGATTTGCTCCAGATGCAGCAGACTTAAGTGCTGCAAAAGATGTAATTGGTAAAACAACTGGATTTTCTTTGGATGAATTTGTTAAGCATGTATTTCCAAAGAGTTTGTTTGAAGCACTTTCTGGGAATGAGATTTTGCAAATCGTAATATTTTCTATCTTTTTTGGTGTAGCAATGGCACAAATTGGTTCAAGGGCTAAGCCTGTATTGAATGCCTTGGATACCATTTCTCATATTATTTTGAAAATGGTAGGTTACGTAATGAATTTTGCCCCATTTGGAGTATTTGGTGCAATAGCTGCAGTAGTAGCTACTTATGGTATAGAGTCTATTTTGTTGGTGTATCTTAAATACTTTGGTGCTTTTTTAATAGGTATAGCCAGTTTGTGGGTAGTTTTATTGTTGGTAGGATATTTGATTTTGGGTAAACGATTGTTTGAATTGATTAAAAAGATTTTAAACCCTATGGCAATAGCATTCAGCACCACAAGTAGTGAAGCTGTTTTTCCTAAAATGGTAGAAGAATTGGAGGCATTTGGATGCAACAAAAAAATTGTTTCTTTTATATTGCCTTTAGGTTACAGTTTTAACCTAGATGGAAGTATGATGTATATGACTTTCGCGAGTATTTTCATTGCTCAGGTTTTTAAAGTTCCATTAGATTTACCTACTCAACTTACCATGTTGTTGGTTTTGATGCTTACCAGTAAAGGTATAGCTGGGGTTCCAAGGGCTTCATTGGTGGTGGTAACTGCAACTTGTGCGATGTTTAAAATTCCACCTGAAGGGATTGCACTAATATTACCAATAGACCACTTTTGCGATATGTTTAGAACAATGACAAATGTTATTGGTAATGCATTGGCTACTACAGCGGTTAGCAAATGGGAAGGAGAGTTGGGTCCTGCAGAATCTGTTTCAATTACTGAATAAATAAAAAATCACTGATGTCTGAATTATTGTTAATTAGTTTTCGTGACCTTTTGAATCCAGAGTTTTACATACAAAATGGTGGGTTGTGGTTGTTTCTGTTTATTGTATTTGCAGAAACTGGGCTATTTGCAGGATTTTTTCTTCCAGGAGATTCTTTGCTTTTTGTTGCAGGTATTTACAGTAGCGAATTGGCAGCAGAAGTGTACAAATCTGATATGGGTTTTTTGAATTTGATGATTGTTACTTTGTTGGTTGTAATAGCTGGAGTACTTGGGAATATGGCTGGATATTGGTTTGGTTCAAAAAGCGGACCATATTTATTTAAGCGAGCGGATACTTTTTTCTTTCGCAAAAAGCATTTGTATACAGCCAAAGGCTTTTACGACCAAAATGGAGGTGGAGCAATTGTTTTTGCACGTTTTCTTCCTATCATTCGCACTTTTGCTCCAATTGTAGCAGGTATTGTAGGAATGGAATACCGTAAGTTTATGGTTTTTAATATATTGGGATGTATTGCTTGGGCTGCATCAATGTTGTTTGCTGGTCATTATTTATACCAATTCTTTTTAGGTTCGTTTGGAATAGATATTAAAAAACATCTGGAATTAATTGTTTTAGCCATCATATTAATCACTACAGCCCCTGTTATATTGAAATTAATTAAGAAAGAGAAGAAGAAGGATGCTGAAAAAACGCCAACTGAATAGTATAAATTATGACTACCAAGCCGATACATCCCATTTTTAATATTACAGTAATTGTAGCCGCTTTAGGCTATTTTGTAGATATTTACGATTTGTTGTTGTTTACAATTGTGCGTGAGCCAAGTTTAAGAGAATTAAATGTTTCCGATGCATTAATGTTAAGTGCAAGCACTCGTATTATCAATTGGCAGATGATAGGGTTGTTGATTGGTGGAATAATTTGGGGTGTAATGGGCGATAAAAAAGGGAGATTAAGTGTTTTGTTTGGTTCAATCGTAATGTATTCAGCGGCTAATTTTGCTACAGGGTTTGTTGTTACATTAGATCAATATGCATTCGCGAGATTTGTTGCAGGTATTGGCTTGGCTGGCGAATTGGGTGCAGGAATCACATTGGTGAGTGAATTGTTGCCTCAAAAAAAGCGAGGAATTGGTACATCGATGGTTGCGGGCATTGGACTTTTCGGAGCTGTATTTGCCTATTTTGTGTATAAA
This sequence comes from Sphingobacterium thalpophilum, assembly GCA_945871875.1. Taxonomy (GTDB): domain Bacteria; phylum Bacteroidota; class Bacteroidia; order Chitinophagales; family Chitinophagaceae; genus Pollutibacter. The sequence goes on along the minus strand of CAMBYC010000114.1, from coordinate 6,725 downwards.
GTATCAGGCGATTGGCGTTTGTGTTATAAAATTGGAGGATTCCTTGGTGTGTTTTTGTTGTTGTTAAGAATTAGCGTTGCAGAAAGCGGCATGTTTAACACCATTAAAAGCAAAGAAGTAAGTAAAGGTAACTTCTTTCTATTTTTTAATAATACGTATCGATTTAGAAAGTATATGTTGGCAATTCTAATAGGGTTACCAACTTGGTATGTGATTGGGATTCTTCTTAATTTAAGCAATCGTTTTGCAAAGGGTATTTATGGAGAAAATGCAATAGATTCTGGAACCTCTATAATGTTTGGTTATGCTGCAATTGCAACTGGTGATATTTTAATTGGTTTGGTGAGTCAATATTTTAAGAGTAGAAAAAAAGCATTATTTCTTTTTTACGGGTTAACAATAGTATCAATCATAATTTATTTTAACAGTAAAAGTGATTCAGGAATGTATGCGGCCTGTGCGGCACTAGGGTTTTCAGCAGGTTTCTGGGCAATTTTTGTTACGATGGGTGCCGAACAATTTGGAACAAATCTCAGAGCAACAGCAGCTACTACCATACCCAATATGGTAAGAGGTGCATTGCCACTGATGAATTTAATGTTCAAAGATTTATTTCAGGATACTTGGAAATGGAATATCGTTCAAAGTGGAATAACAACAGGAATTATAGTGATGATAATAGCAATAGTAGCTGCATGGTTTACAGAAGAAACATTTCATAAAGACCTTGATTACGTGGAAAATGTTTAGTATTTGCTAATTTAACTTGATGAATATGCGTGTATTGATAATTAGGTTTTCATCTATTGGAGATATAGTGCTTACAACTCCAGTAATGCGTTGCTTTAAATTGCAACACCCCAATGCTGAAATCCATTATCTTACAAAACCAGCTTTTCTTCCAATTCTAGAGCACAATCCATACATTACCAAAGTCCATCTTCTTGAAAAAAAATTTGCACTTACTATAAAAGAACTTCAAAACGAGAAATTTGATTTGATAATAGACCTACACAATAATCTACGTTCTTTTTTAATAAAGTTTAATCTTGGAAAAAAATCTTACTCCTATTCAAAACTCAATTTAGCCAAGTGGTTTATGACGCGTTGGAAATACAATATATTGCCAGATACGCATATCGTAGATCGTTACCTTAAAACCATTGAATCAATCGGAATAATGAATGATGGAAAGGGTTTGGATTATTTTATTCCAGAGGCTGAAACGGTAGATACATTTGCAGTTTGGGGAATTCAACCCAACAGTTATACAAGTTTGGTAATAGGTGCGGCACACGCAACGAAAAGAATGCCTTTAGAGCAAATACAGCAACTTGCATTAAAAATAAAAGGTCCAATAGTTTTAATGGGAGGTCCTACAGATCAAATTATTGGAGAAGTTATAGCAGCAATAGATGATAAAAAAATAATCAATGCTTGCGGAATTTTTAGCATTAATCAATCTGCATCAATTCTTAATCAATCTAAGGTTGTAGTAACACACGATACAGGTTTGATGCATATAGCTGCCGCATTACAAAAAAAGATTGTATCCATTTGGGGCAATACTATACCAGCATTTGGGATGTATCCTTACTATGGTAATGCTAGTGTTCCGAATTTTATGTCTGAAGTTGAAGATTTACCTTGTAGACCCTGTTCAAAAATTGGGTTTTCTGAGTGCCCTAAAAAGCATTTTAATTGCATGAAAATGCAAGATATGCGGTTGATTGAGCTTGAGGTGAATAAATTATAAATTATGAATTATGAATTGAAGTACCTATATCAATTTAATAACATAGAAAATTAATTCATAATTCATAATTAATTTAAATCGTTTCCAAAACTTCATTCATACTTCTTACTGCATCAGCACTCTTTTGGAACAATTCTTTTTCAGCTTCATTAAGGTCAAGCGGAACAATTTTCTCCCACCCAGATTTACCGATAATAACAGGTACACCAAGGCAAATGTCTTTTTGACCATATTCTCCATCTAAAGCTACGCTGCAAGTAAAGAGTTTCTTTTCATCGCGAACGATTGCTTCAACCAATGCTGCTCCTGCAGCACCTGGTGCATACCATGCAGAGGTTCCGATAAGTTTGGTAAGCGTAGCACCACCAACCATAGTATCATTAACCACTTTTTGTTGAGCTTCAGCATCCAAAAATTGTGTAACAGGAATACTGTTTAACGTAGCCATACGAACCAAAGGAATCATAGTAGTATCACCATGACCACCAATTACAATTGCATTTAAGTCAGAAGGAGAGCAATTTAATTTTTGGCTAAGTTGGTATTTGAATCTGCTACTGTCTAAAATACCACCCATTCCAATGATTCTGTTTTTAGGCAATCCGCTAGATTGTAATGCCAAATACGTCATTGTATCCATTGGATTGCTGATCACAATGATGATGGTGTTAGGGGAGTGTTCAAGAATATTTGCACAAACGGTTTTTACGATGCCAGCATTTGTGCCGATTAGTTCTTCACGAGTCATTCCAGGTTTACGAGGGATGCCAGAAGTGATTACAACAACATCACTATTGGCTGTTTTAGTGTAATCGTCTGTACTTCCAGTGATACGGGTATCAAAACCAAGCAAAGTAGCGGTTTGCATCATGTCTTGAGCCTTACCTTCTGCTAAACCTTCCTTAATGTCTAACAAAACCAATTCCTGACAAAGTTCTTTTCTTAAAATATTATCTGCACAGGTTGCTCCAACAGCACCTGCTCCAACAACGGTTACTTTCATTATTATAAATTTTTACACAAATATACTTCCAAAAAAGTGGTCTGTTTAATTGGAAAACATTTAATTTTTAATAATTAGTAATAAAATGAAACAATAAAATAGAATAATTGGATTATTTAATTGCATTTAGAAGAGAATCAATAGGAGCTCCGCCTTCAAAAGTTTTAACTAGGCTGCGGTCTTTGTCGTAAACTGCAATAAACGGGGAATAACGAATTTGGAAAAATGGACCGAAAAAGAATTTCACATCTCTTCCAAGATGGATATTAGGAAACCTTGACAAGTTATATTGTTTAGAAAACTCTTTGAGTTTAAACAATGGTTGATAAGAAGACATAATAATTTCAGTGTTTGCCAGTTTATTAATGTTTCTTGTAATTGATGCTGTTTGAGATTTACAGTGGTCGCAATCTGGATTAAAGAGTAAAAAGACTACAGAAGTTTTGGGTTTTATATCTTTGGATGAGAACCAAGAGGTGCTGTCTTCATTCAAAATCATAAAATTGGGCAACCAAGGGTTTTTAAGATATGGAGCTTCCGCAACTTGTGCGGAAATAGCGTTTGTATAAACCAGTAAAACGGACAAAATTGTAAGAAACTTCATTTATCTATTTTTATAAAGATATTCCTATTCAAGTTATTATTATCCTAATAAAATGTAAAAATTCTTTTAGCTATAATTTTCTTATTTTTGAGTTTGTTAAGCAAATTTAAATTTTATGGCAAATACGGCAGACATTAGCAGGGGTTTAATTTTAAAGCTCGATGGAAGTTTATATACAGTAGTTGAATTTGGAGAAAACAAAACAGCAAGAGCTGCGGCAAAAGTTTGGGCCAAGTTAAAAGGTGTAGATAACGCTCGTTCAATTGAGAAAACATGGAACTCTGGAGATACTATTTATCCAATTCGTGTTGAGCGGAAAGAATACCAGTTTCTTTACAAAGATGATTCTGGATATAATTTTATGGATAATGAGACTTTTGAACAAATTGTTCTTCAAGAAATGATTATTGATGCACCCCAGTTTTTATCTGATGGTCAAACTGTTTCAGTTATGATCAATACAGATACGGATAGTCCAATGAGTGTTGAATTGCCAGATAAAATTGTTTCAAGAGTTACATATTCAGAACCTGGATTAAGAGGAGATACTGCAACTAGAACGTTAAAGCCTTCAACTGTTGAAACGGGTGCAACCGTTATGGTTCCACTTTTTGTAAATGAGGGAGATTTAATAAGAATCAATACCAAAACGGGAGATTATATAGAGCGGGTTAAAGAATAATTTTTATCTACATAATTAAAAAAATAGAGGGTTAAAAATAGCCCTTTGAATTTTTCTGCTTTTGAAAACTATTGTCAGATGCAGAAAGATACTTACCTTAGCAACTCAAATTTTAGTCGATTAAAGAAATTAAATTAGCTTTTCATGGATTTTAAACAGATTCAAGACCTAATCAAGATTATCAATAAATCAAATATTGGTGAATTGACAATTGAAGAAAAGGACTTCAAGATAACGATAAAGCAAAAAGAAGACAATATTGTGTATAGCAATGCACAAGCTCCTGTTTATCAAGCTCCTGTTTATCAACCAACTTCAGCTCCTCAGACTACAGGGTTTACAACTGCTCAAAATGAATCAATTGAGCCATCACAAGACAATTTGGTTACGATTAAAAGTCCAATGATTGGCACTTTTTACAGAAGGTTATCACCAGATAAGCCTTTATTGGCAGATGTAGGTGAAGCTGTAGCACCTGGTAAAGTTTTGTGTATAATTGAAGCCATGAAATTGTTTAATGAGATTGAGAGTGAGATTTCAGGTAAGATTGTGAAGATTTTAGTAGAAGATGCATCACCAGTTGAATTTGACCAGCCATTATTTTTGGTAGAGCCAGCTTAGTAATATGTTGTTATACAAGGGCAACATTTATTTATTTTACACAACTATATGACTAATAATTCCATTTCAGGATTTAGAAAGATATTAATAGCCAATAGGGGCGAGATTGCGTTAAGGGTTATACGTACCTGTAAAGAGATGGGTATAAAAACTGTTGCGGTATATTCAACAGCAGATAAAGACAGTTTGCATGTAAAATTTGCAGACGAAGCAGTTTGTATTGGGAAACCAGCAGGAGTAGATTCATATTTGAATATACCACATTTAATGGCAGCGGCTGAGATTACAAATGCAGATGCAGTTCATCCAGGTTATGGATTTTTGGCTGAAAATGCAAGGTTTGCCGAGATTTGTGGTGAGCATGGAATTAAGTTTATTGGACCGTTGCCCCATCAAATTAGGTCAATGGGAGATAAAATTACAGCCAAGGAGACGATGATAAGAGCTGGAGTTCCAGTAATTCCAGGTAGTGAAGGACTTATAAGTAGTGTTGAAGAGGCGAAGCCTGTAGCAAAAACTATTGGATATCCAATTATATTGAAAGCAACTGCAGGAGGTGGAGGAAAAGGGATGCGTGTTGTTTGGCAGGAAGAAGATTTGGAAAAAGCATTTAATGCTGCCAAAACAGAGGCAGCTGCATCATTTAAGAATGATGGTATTTATATGGAGAAATTTGTGGAAGATCCACGACATATAGAAATCCAAGTTGCAGGTGATCGTTATGGTAAAGTTTGTCATTTAAGTGAAAGGGATTGTTCCATACAAAGACGTCATCAGAAGTTGGTAGAAGAGTCTCCTTCACCATTTATGACACCAGAGTTGAGGGAAAAAATGGGCGAAGCAGCTGTAAAAGCGGCGTCAGCAATAGGATATGAAAGTGTTGGCACAATAGAATTTTTGGTAGACAAGCATCGAAACTTCTATTTTATGGAGATGAACACAAGAATTCAGGTGGAGCATTGTGTTACAGAAGAAGTTACCAATTTTGATTTGATCAAAGAGCAAATTAAAATAGCATCAGGTGAAGCAATTTCTGGGTTAAATTATTATCCAGCAATGCATGCGATCGAATGCAGAATCAATGCAGAAGATCCATACAATGATTTTAGACCATCTCCAGGGAAAATCACATCACTACATCAGCCAGGAGGGCATGGGATTCGAATAGATTCGCATGTTTATTCTGGATATACTATTCCTCCCTATTATGATTCAATGATTGCAAAAATTATTTCCATTGCACGTACAAGGGAAGAGGCAATTAAAACAATGAGTAGAGCTTTAAGTGAATATGTAATTGAAGGTGTAAAAACTACTATACCATTTCATTTGCAGTTGATGCAAAATGAGGATTTCATTAAAGGGAACTTTACTACGAAGTTTATGGATACGTTTAAGATGTTGTAGGTATTTTAAGCCACTAATGCCCAGAATGTTGTTTGCCACGAATTCACGAATGGTATTTATTTGCCACGAATTCACGAATAATTTTTTTCTGCACGAATTCAAGCTTGTTATTTGTTTGTCTAAAATGCCATTACTATTAGTGAAAAATCATTTGTACATTCATGGCAATAAAAAGCATTAGTGTATTCGTGGCAGTTAAAAAACATTAGTGTATTTGTGGCAAACCCAAAAACATCAATGAAAAATTATTATCAAACGCTTATTTATACAAAACTACAAGGTGATTTTCTCATTTATTTATAGGTAAAATACGGATTATACAATCTAAGTATAATATTATTTTTATAAAAAAATACCTGTATGAGTGAGTTATTGTTTAAGGAAGAGTGTTATGAAATAATTGGACATTGTTTTGAAGTACACAATAATCTTGGGAAAGGATTTGCTGAAATAGTATATAAAGATGCCCTTGAAATTGAGTTAGATAGAGCTGGAATTAATTTTTCACGCGAAAAGCAATACAATGTAAATTACAAGGGTATTATTTTGTCACATTGTTTCAAACTGGATTTTTTAATATTTGAAAACATAGTTGTTGAGATAAAGGGCGTTTCAAATATCAGGGAGGAATTTATTGCACAAGCAATTAATT
>CAMBYC010000113.1 GCA_945871875.1 Sphingobacterium thalpophilum | reverse complement strand
TGAAACTTGTATTAGCAGAGAAGTTGATTCCATCGATGCTGTACGTTAAACCAGCAACTGAGGTGATGGTAATTGTTCCTGTTGGGGTAGCACAAGTAGGTTGGGTGATGTTAATTGTTGGTGTTGCAGGAAGTGGATTTACTTGCACTGTAATTGCCGCCTTTGGACTCTCACAACCCGTAACGGTTTGTGTAACATAATAGATTGTAGAACCGGCAGTTGTTGTTGAAGGAATTGGAGCAATTGCAGAACCGGTAGTTGCTGTAGCCGTTGTGTACCAAGTTAAGTTTGCACCCGTTGCAGTTAAAGCCGTGGCGGTTGCATTTTGACAATAAGTGATTGGAGTAATAACCGTTGGTGCCGCTGGTGCAGCAAGTGGAGCATTGATGGTAGCCGTTGTAGTTGCTGTACATCCTGCTGCAGATTTAGCTGTGATGGTATAATTGCCTTGCGCTAAACCTGTGAAACTTGAAGTAGTTGAGAAGTTGATTCCATCGATGCTGTAGGTTATTCCGGCAACTGGGGTGATGGTTATTGTTCCAGTTGAGATAGTACAAGTAGGTTGGGTGATGGTAACCGTTGGTGTTGCAGGAAGTGGATTAATCGTAATGCTAAAGCTTTGTGGTAAACTGGTTGTTGAAGTTGTATTATTGGTTACTGTAATTGTTCCAGAATATACTGTTGCAGTTGCTGTTGTTGGAATTGAAATATTCAAAGGAGATACGGTCAAAGCTGCTAAAGTAATATTCGTAAATCCATCAGTTATTGCTGCAGCATTCCAAACTATAGAATATTTATCTGGTGTTCCTGTTGTGGAAAAATCCATATTCACTGCACTTGTGCCTAAACAAATAGGCGTAATAGTTTGTGGTGTGATAGAAGGAAGACTGTTAAAATCACACCCATTATTGCCATAAGTGGCTACGCCAGCACTATTCCAAGAAACAAAATTTCCATCAAGATTGCTAGACCAACCTGTTTTATACGATCTGATTTCTGATGTACAGGTGCTAGCTGAATTGGTTAACTGTATATATCTATTGGTTGATGTACCTGGGTTATTACTAAAATTCCCACCTGATGACCAAGTGGGCGAAGAGCCAGTTCTATCAATAAATACTACATAGATGTTGCCTCCATAACATAAAGCACTCAAATCATATTTTTGATCAAAATCAGCTGGAATAAAAACTACCCTGCTATCAGTTGGTATTATTGTTGTTGAATTGGTAACATAAATAATATTACATCCAGTCGCCACAATTGAACCCGTACCACTTTGAGTTCTTGCAGCAGCTCCAGATAAAGTGTTTGTAGGGGATGAAGGTGGGTTATTGCTTCCATAATACAGTTTATAAGAACCTACTGGGGTTGCAGCAGTTGTAGTAAATGCTAAAAACTCATTAGGTCCTTCAGCAGCACCACAAGAATTCACCATTGCCATATTGATAATAGGACATTGTGCTTGAACTCCACATTGAAGAAACATAAAAGCCAAAAAAACAAGTAGTTCTTTTCTCATTGATATATATTTAAGCACGAAAAGTGCTTTTAAACTTTCGAAAAAACTTAATCGGTCTTTGGGTTTGATATAGGTGTAGCAAATTTGTTTTTCAAACAAATTGTATAATGGTGTTGGTTAGGTTTTTCCATTCTAATTTACCAAAAATGATTTTTGGATGGTATAAAATGGATTAACTATTTGTAATGAATACATTCCAATTGGTAGATGAGCAGGTAAAGTAAAATAATCATCAACAAAATTCACCTGGAGTATAAAATCTTTTTTAAACACTACTTGTCCATTGTAGTTTAAAATTCTGGTTTGATAATGACCCGGATTGATGTTTTTGATCGAATAATGCAAGTTTGTACCTGGTTTTATAGGTGTTGCATAAATAAGTAAACCTTCAGGTAGGGCAGGAGTGGTAAAAGATATTGTAGGTCCATAAGTAGTGCCACCACTATTGGTAACAAAAACCCTATAATAATAAGTAGTTGAAGGTGCAAGATTGGTTAAGTTTAGAATAAAATCTAAACCTGAATAGCCTGTTAATAAAGCTTTTGTTCCATCTCCATTGGCAAATCCTTTAATGCCACTGTATTCAACACCAATAACTTGAACTGCAGAACAACCTGCAGCAGTAACGATTCCTTTTACCGTTGCAATGCTTGCGGAAAGTACAGTTGCCGAACTATTGCCAACTATTGGCGTGCCATTTGTTCCGGATCCTGCAACAGAAATGGTTGTTGTGGATGCACCTCCTCCTGTAATAGATAATGATGAAGTATAATCTTGTACAGCAATTGGCTTAAATTTTACATAAACAACTTGGTTAAAAACGCCACCAGGTTGGGTAATGGTTAATGTTTCGGTATAGGTGCCATTTAATGTTGTGGAAAAACTATATCCTGGAGTAGCTGTAATCACAACATTACTATTGTTTAAACCAGCACTTGATAATGTAAATGATTTTGCTGCTGATAAAGTATTAATACAAAGTGCTCCAAAAGGATCTAATGGAGTTGAAGTAATTGAAGGAATTTGTGTGGTAAAAGCATATTGCACACTGTAAGTAGTTCCTCCAGCATTTGTAGCATAAGCTTTGCAATAATAAGTGGTTCCGATGTTTAAACCTGTTAAATTAGCAGAAAAATTGTTGTTAGATAAATTGGTACCTACCACTTTGGTTCCTGCACCATTTGCAAAACCGTTGATGGTAGAATATTCAATCCCATATGCCGTTACGTTCGAACACCCTGTCGAAGTAATTGTCGCATTTATTGTTGCAGCAGTTACCGTAATATTTGTTGCTGAAACCACAGCCTCAGTTGGCGGATTGTTTGCTCCCGAACCTGTAGCTGAAACATTTATACCACTTGTAACGCCCCCGCCTGTTATTGAAATATTTCCATTATATGCTTGATTTGCTGTTGGAATAAACTTTACAAACACTTGTTGTGTAAACGTGCTTCCGCTTTGTGGTATGGTCAAAGTATTGGTAAATGGACCGCCTACTACTAATGCGTAACTGAATCCGCTTAAAGCTGAAATGGTAAGGTCTGTATTGTTGAGATTTAAACCATTAACCGTAAATGAATTGATGGCATTAGAAGCACCTACACAAATATTTCCAAAATCGCTTAAACTTGTTGCTGTTAAAGTAGGAATGGCGGGTGCTGTTGCATTTCCTGATACACTTACAATTAGTGACGTGCTTATTCCACCTCCAGAATGTGTTATGTTTCCAGATTTTGCTCCTGCACTACTTGGACTAAAACGAACATATATTGTTTTTGATGTTAAAGTAGCACTTGTATATTGAACAGTTAAGGTTGTATTCCAATTGATATTGTCTGATGAAACTTGAAAATCTATTGGGGCAACAATCGCAATTGCACCTCCTGCTGGTGTTAAATTGGCTCCTTCTATGGTATAATTTTGTGATGCGGATGATTGTCCTACTATTGTGCTGCCAAAACTTAAACTGGTTGCACTTAATTTTAAACTTGGTGCAATTACTCCTCCACAGATATTCACCGGTGAAGCGGAATTTCTTGGGCTTGGTGCAGCTATTGTAAAATCTGCTGCGTTATTGTTGTTGTCTGTACATCCTTTATCGTTTCTAATTGCTGCTGTTGTATTAGATAAAATCGCAGTTGCCGCTGTACCTTCAAAACAATTGGCAGTTGGACCAAAGCCTACAAAATCAATGATATTGCTTCCTGTAGGGCAAGATGCTGTAATATTATTGGTATCGCTTACCAATACAACTTTTCCTGCCGAGCCACTCATATTTGTTGAACCCACTACATCTGCGGTGGGTAATGGAGTGGTTCCCCCTGCACCAGCAGACTGTTGAATCAAATAATATTGACCAGGTAAAATGGTTACAGTAGGCAACTTGGTTTTTATCCAAGTTGTTGTTGTACTTGTTGCACTATTGTATTGTATAGACCAATTGGTTATGGTGATTGCATTTTGAGTTGGGTTAAACAACTCCATAAAATCATTTTTATAAGTGGCACCACTATTTCCTCCACCTCCATAAACTTGACTTATTACAAGATTGGTTTGTGAAAAAGTAGTTACAGAAAGCAAAATCAACAAAAAGGTATATAAAAATTTCATCATACTATTTTAATGCGGAAGTCCAATACACAAATGGAAAGACCGAAAATCTGTTATTGATAGATTATCTCAAAATTTTCACGTCATCTAATTCAAATGTTGTTGTCTTGTCTGGATCGCCACCATCATATTTAAATCCTAAATAAATTGTTTTATTGGTATAAGCGGATAAACTGATTATGCCTGAACTTAAAAATTGTGAATATCCTGAAGCTAAACCTGTGGCTAAAGTAAATGGTATTTCTGTCCAAGTTGCAGTTGAAGGTGTATTGCTTCCTGCATAATTGGTAGAGATATACACTTTAAAGCTTGTTGCGCCTACTGCAAAACCTGCCGCAGTTGTAAACGATAATTTAGGTGCTGTTACGCCTGTTAAGTTGATAGCAGGAGAAATCAACCAACTAGAAACTACTGAAGCACCAGTTCTAAATGCTGTAATCTTTGCACATTTTACTGGACCAAAAACAGCATTTTGATACAATACATTACCTACTTCTCCAATATTTTTCCAACCTGAAACAGTCAATGGCAAATTGTTGGCACCAATTCCTTCAAAACCTTCTTCAAATATTGAACAACGTGGTTGGTTAAATTTTATATCTTCTAAATCTCTAATAATAAGTTGCTTTGTTGTTTTATAAGCTGTGTATATGGCAGTAATACTTCCATTTCCTTTGGCTACTTTTTGTCCTGCAAAATCTGCATAAGCACTTGTTCTTACAATAACCGTGCTTCCATCACAACTTTTTATGTTTGAATTAGACGTTGCTTTGTATGATGAAGTGTCTGAATAAGTAGAAGAAGTATCGGTAAATTCAAAATTTTCTAACTTTATCAAAGCTCCAAGATATTTATCTTGCATAGTTACAGTGCTTGTAAGATCCGCAAGCGTTACAACTATAGGTGTAACGGGGTTGTTAATTGAACCGGCAGCAATATAGTTAGAAATTAAATTTGATGGAATCCCTTCAACCGATGGCAATCCACCAACAATGGCTTTGATTCCCAATTGCATAGTGAGAAAATAATCACTCAAACAAAGTCCTTTACATTTGATAAATATTTTTCTTCCTACAGGATAACTTGCATATAAACTATTTGCGTCTAATAAAATTTGTAAGCTGCCTGTATTGTCTTGTATATACAATTGCTTGTAAAAATTTCCACTTTTATCGTTGGCTACAACTATTCCAGAAATGATAATATCTGTAGTTATTACATCATAATCGCCTGAAACTTTGTGTAATGCTTTAAAATCTTTAATGGTTGTATTGGCAACAATATTAGGATCTGATGGGGCAGGGGGACTATCAAATTGTTTTGTACAAGCTGCCACAAAAAACAATGAAATTGTTGCTATTAAAATGGATAAGTATTTGAAAAATTGTCTCATTATATAATATTTATACTTTTTTAAATTTATGGATTAGAATCTTACACCTACGCTAGCAAAGAAATTGGTGCCGTATGCATAAAACTTTTTTGATGGAAATTTATTGATATTTTTTTCTGCAAAGTCAAACCTCAATTGTTCAAATCCACCTGAAACAATATTGGTATTGTTTAAAATGTTATTTACTCCGAGGTTAAAAATTAAGAAGGTTCTCTTGGTGAAAAATTTGTATCTATTGTTGAGCAACCAAGAATATCCACCGAAGAAATCTAATGTATGTTGTGGAGCCAATTTTGTTTGATCTAAAATATTGTTCCAAGTTGCAGAGTTTGGATCCACACCATTAACAGCAGACGCTGTTCTTCTTAAAGGATTGAAATCCAACCACATTTGATCGAAATAGTTGAAATTCAAATTTACGTACCAATAATAAGGAGATCTATAATTCAAACCTGCTGAGTAGGCTTCTTGAGGGGTTGGAACGTAATAATTGTTTGAATAAACAACAACATCTTTTGAAATTAGCGATGCATTGTTATCTGCTGTTGTAGTAGCCAATTGTCTGGTATTGTATCTGAATCGCCCAATTGCTGCTGCACCTGTAAAGCTTAATCCTTTTAATAATATAACTTCTGTTCCAAGTTCTACCCCATAATGTTCTTTCCCAATATTTTGCAATGCATAGTTTACAAACGTTCTAGCTTCATCTTCATAAAATGTCAATACATTGGTAATGTTTTTAAATTGGGTATAATATCCTGTTGCTCTAAATTTTATGGTTGGAGCAATTAAAACATATCCGCCTTCTACTGCTTTGATTTCTTCCGATTGCAAATTGTTTTGAACAAAATCTCTATTCCTTGGTGCTAAATAAGCATTTTCAAAGAATGGTGCTTTTGTTTCCATTGCACCATGTATAAATAAATAATTACCACTGGTGATTTTAAAATTAATACCTGCTTTTGCAGCATAATTACTAAATCTGTGGGCTTCAGATTTTCCGTAAGAATTGTTTGGAAATAAACCACTTTTTACATTTCCTTCTCTTTGAAATGCTGTGTATGATTTTTTGCCACTAAAAAACAATTCAAATGCTTTTAGCTTTACGATGGTTTGCAACCAAGCTTCTGCTCTTTGAATGTTCATGTTGTAATTGTAACCAAACTTGTCACCAACTTTTAAAATTCTATTGGGATTGTTTACATCATTCATCCCCGCCGTTGGATTGCTTGGAAAATCTCTTTCTGCAAATTGGTTGATGTCAACATAAAAATCACCGCCTAACAAATCATTTACTTTTTTGTAGTAATTGTTTTGTTGTTTTTCATAAGTCAACCCACCACTTACATCTATATGTTTATTGATACTTGTATTGAAAGTGCTATTAAAATTAAATTTATTGGTATGGATAACTCTTTCTTCTAATATATATAAAGAACGATGACCAGTAACAGAATTGCCTGCTTTCCCATCTGCATTTTGTACGGTTTCAATATTGCCATAATTGGCATTGTATAAAGCATCCCAATTGATTTGTCTTTTATTGACATCCGATTTTAATGCTTGTGAAACTTGATTGGCTAAAATAGAATCTTTTTGATAGCTTGGTAAATAACGGTAATAATCTGGACGAGGGTCAGCGGCATTGTACCAATCAATTCCTGTTGTACTTCTACTTCCTGATAAAAATGAAGCGGCAGTTAATATTGTTGTTTTGGGATTTATCTTCCATTCGTGGGTAACAATTCCTATTGGTTGAAATGATTTTGCAATACTTGCATTTCTTTTTTGTCCATTTTGATAGCCCCAGTAAGGGTTGTAAAAATTGGTTCCCGCAATATCTAGCATTTCTTGAACAGAAGAACCTTGTCTTCCGTTTTGTGTTGGCGTAGCAAATGCAACAAAAGAAAGCAAGTGTTTGGCGTTGATTTTTTTATCAATGCCAACATAAGCCGACCATCCATCATAAAAAGTACCATCAGTAAAACCTTGATTGGCAAATCTTCTAGATCCAGAAACGCTAAAAGCCCAACCTTTTTTATTAAATCCTGTAGAATGGGTAATATTTAATCTATGTACATAGTTTCTGTTGGATAATGCATAACCAATGGTGGTTTGTTTTCTTTGCTTAGATGCTCTTGTATCTATAAAATTGAATCCCCCTAAATCGCCAAAACCAAGTTTATTGGCTTGAAAACCTGGTGTATATTGTCTATTTCTTAAAACATCATTTAAGCCACCCCATAAACCGTAGGGTGTAAAACCGTTGTCTAGGTTTTCCATTGGAACCCCATTCATATTGGTAGAGAATAAATCTGCATCGTAACCTCTTATTCTAAAACGAACTGCAAAAAAATTAAAAGAAGCAGCACTTATAAAAGGATTTCTACCATCATTAATTTGACCAGATACATTTTGTGCACTTCCATCTTGGTTGTCGTTTTCATCTAATGAAACAACGGGAATATTGTCTAAAAGATTTTCACTAGGATCATCTGTTCTTGCTGAAGAATCATTAGTTATTATTGTACTGTCTTTTTTAATGGGAATTTGAGCAAATGATTGTTGTATAGAAAATACAATGCAAATTGATAAAAAAGCAACTTTATTAAAATCGGTCATGGATGGTGGTGGGGTTAAAGGGATTAAATTTACATGTTTTGTTACAAATAAATCATTTGTTAACGATTTGATAAAATTGGAAATAGATAATAATTTAAAAAAAATCTTTAAAAATTGGTTTCATATAGAATATTATATAATGTGAAAGGTATAAAAAATACAATTTATTTGCATGTTGGTAAATGTGAACATTTAATAAGTGGAATTTAATTGTGTGCTGGATGAACTGAGAAGTATAAAACATACAATTTAATTGTATGTTGGTAAATCTGAATATTTAAAAAATTACAATTTAATTGTATGCTGGATGAACTGAGAAGTATAAAACATACAATTTAATTGCATATATATAAATGTGAACATTTAAAAAGTGGAATTAGATTGTAGTTTGGAAGTGTAAACAATTAAAAAGTAGAGACTGTAAAATAAACTGGGGAGCATAATTTATACTGTGTCAATTGCAATTATTTACAAAACCTAAAAGATTTAACGTCAAACCTGTTAGGGATTGAATATGGGTAGAAAAAACAATTGTTATAATATTTCGTCCCGTATGGGACGAAACAAGATCATAATACGTTGGTTCTAAAAACATTTTGTGCCTAACGGCACATATTATTTAACAAGTCACTCAACTATTTAAAAACCTTGACTAAACCATCAAAAAGTCTTGAATAAATGTGTAACATTGAAATTGCGATTAACTTCGCAAAAATTAAAAGAAAATGAAAAAGTTTTTGATTTCCCTAATCCTTCTCATATTATGCATTTTTATTAATGAAAATACTTATGCTTGGGGAAAAACGGGGCACAATATTGTTGCACAGATTGCTTATAAACTAATGGATACTGCTGCAAGAAAAAAGGTGCAAACTTATTTGGGAAATCTTTCTTTTGAGGAAGCTGCAAACTGGATGGACGACAGCAGGGGAAATACCTATTACAATTACATGCGTACTTGGCATTATTTGGATATTGACAAAGGCGAGCAATATGTTCCCTCCCCAGAAAGAAACATATTAACCGTTTTACATTCAGCAATTACTGATTTAAAAGATTACAATACGTTAAAAAATAAAGAAGTTAAGCGCGATATATTATTGATTTTCCATTTGGTAGGCGATTTACACCAGCCCTTACACACCGGTTACAATGTGGACAAAGGCGGGAATACAATCGATGTTAGATCTCCTTTTTTATCGGGGAATTTGCACAGTGTTTGGGATACCCAGATTTTAGAATACAAAAACATCAATACAGACAGCTGCATGAAATTGTATGCCACATACAACCAAGAAACCATAAAAGACATCCAAACCATCAACGAATTAAAATGGATGTATCAATCAAGAGCACATTTAGACCAGGTATATGATTTCAAAGATGGCAATTTAGACAAGAACTATATAGATTACAATGCGGTATTGATAAAGAAGCAATTGTTGATTGCGGGTATGCG
>CAMBYC010000112.1 GCA_945871875.1 Sphingobacterium thalpophilum | reverse complement strand
AAAATTAATCCAAGTAAACTAATAAAAAGAAAAGTAGTATCCATTTAAAATATTGACTTTTTAATTTCCTATAAAAATTTCGATAAAAATAATAGTAGAATCACTAATTTTTTCCAATAAACGAATAAATAGGATATTTTGTTTAAATTTTACTTCAACGTTGCTGCGTATTCACTACACCAATACCATCTTATCCATTCCCTCTTCATGCCTGACCTTTGCCCAAACGAATAACTATGCAGGAAAAAATGACAGCAATGTTGTCCTTGATTGCCAGTGGGAAAGTAGAGGGTTAACCCAATCTCACTTTGGTCAAGCTTCACAGAAAGTTGATCAAGCTTATAAACATATTTGTAATGATTGTAAGCATTTGGGTCAAGCTTCTAAACATATTTGTCATGCTTATAAGCATTTTGGTCAAGCTTCTAAGCACGTTGGTCAAACTAGCCATGTTGGTCAAACTTCCATGTATTTTAGTCACGCTTGCATCAGAGATGATCAAAAATACCACTAACCACTAACCACTAACCATTAACCATTAACCACTAACCATTTACCACTAACCCTTAACCACTAACCCTTAACAATTAACCCTTAACAATTAACAATTAACCCTTAACACCTCATTCCTCTCACAAAATCCCCAATCTCCATTTTACGCTTGCCTTCGGGTTGCACAAGGGTCGGACAAATATATCCATCCAGGCATGCAAATTTTAATATGTTTTTCTCAACAATTACGGTTCCTGGTATAGTAGGTTCTGCACTGGTTTCTTTAATAGATTCATAAATCTTAAAGAGCTTGTTGTTCAAATGGGTAAAAGCACCTGGATAAGGAGATAGTCCTCGTATTACATTGTACACATCATCTACTGTATTCTTCCAGTCAATTTGACAGGTTTCTGTAAATATTTTGGGTGCCGACTTTGGAATTGCATTGGGTACAAAACTTTGCGGAATGGGTGTTAAACTATCATCTGCAATGCCTTTGATGGTTTCAAGCAATAAAAAACCACCCTTTTCCATCATTTTGTTGTGTAGTGTACCTGCAGATTCCGTTTCACTGATATCAATTTTCTCGCTTAACAATACATCTCCAGTATCTATTTCGTGCTGCAATTTGAAGGTGGTAATGCCCGTAGTTTTCTCCCCTTTGATTATTGCCCAATTGATTGGTGCCGCTCCCCGATAATCGGGTAAAAGCGAAGCATGTAAATTAATGGTTCCCATAGGCGGCATATCCCACACCAAAGTGGGTAACATTCTAAACGCCACCACTATTTGAACATCGGCTTGCAATGATTTCAATGCTCCTAAAAACTCAGGATTTTTTAGTTTCTCGGGTTGTAAAACAGGGATATTCATTGACGCCGCATATTGTTTTACAGCTGTTTCTTGAAGTTTTAAACCTCTTCCGGCTGGTTTATCGGGTGCAGTTACAATTCCAACAATATTCAATCCTGCTTCTACAAGTGTTTTTAAACAACCTTTTGCAAATTCGGGAGTACCCATAAACACTATCCTCAAATCTGTATACTTCATTATTATTGGGCTTTTATTCTTTCACTATAAATTGATGTGCTCTAAATTATTCTGCGTACAACAAATATTTCTTTCTAATGATTTTAAACGCATTTAAGCCAGGTTCCCAAGTTTTTCTGATCTCCTCTTCAGATAATCCTTGCTTAATTTGTTCAGATAATTCTTTATTGCCTGCAAGTTTATTGAAAAACATGCCTTCAGCTTTTCCAGATTTTGGAAGGATAAAAAATTGTTCTTTATCAGGGAAAAGCTGGTATGCTTTTAACAAATACCCCAATTGCAAACGATTGTTAATTTGTTGTAAAGTGTTTTTTGTGGTCGAAGCTAGATTCCAACCGTAACACAATTGGTTTTTGAGTTTTGGCTCTTTTGCACCAAGTGTAGAAACCGGAGTGAATGCGTACAGTGTTTTTGGTAAACTCGGATGACCAAATATTTGAAATGGGGTAGGGGTTCCTCTTCCTTCACTTAATACGGTACCTTCAAAAAAACAGGTGGAAGGATACCAATAAATAGAACCCATATCTTGAAGATTGGGAGATGGATTTACCGGCAACGTATATAATGATTGATGTGTATAGTTTTTACAAGGAATAACTTTTAAGCGGAAGCCTTTGAAGGTATCTTTTGACACCAATTTTAAAGAATCTAATGTATTATTGATATTAGGCGACATCCATTTTTCTCCTACAAGCATCGTAGCATATTCGCCAATCGTCATGCCATATACTACAGGTACGGGTTGCATGCCGATAAAAGATTTAAAAGCAGGTTGTAAAACCGGTCCGTCTACATAAAAACCATTAGGATTTGGTCTATCTAAAACCAATAAAGGTTTATTGAATGCAACGGCAGCCTCTATATACGCTTCAAGGGAAGATATAAATGTATAGAATCGAACCCCTACATCTTGAATATCAAAAATCAACACATCCACATTTTTAAGGTCTTCAGCCGATGGAGCACGTTTTGCACCGTACAAAGAAACCACCGGAATGCCCGTGGCAGAATCGATATAGTTGCCCACTTTTTCACCCGCATCGGCAGTGCCTCTAAATCCGTGTTCGGGACCAAAAATTACAGTGATGTTAACACCCAGTTTTCTCAAGGTATCTACCAAATGAACTTTCCCCAAAACGGAAGTTTGATTGGCGAAAATCCCTACATTTTTGTTGCGAATCATCGGGAGGTATGCCTTTAAGTTGAAAGCACCAGGAAGAATTAGGTTTGATTTGATTGTGTTTTTACCCTTTGAGGCAGCATCTTTTGATTGTGAAAAGGCTGACAAATTCACTAATAAGATTGTCAACACTGTAAAAAACAAGAATTTTGGATGTTTCATTGGTCAAATATCTATAAAAATCAATTTATAAACCAAAGATTTACTAATTTGCCCCCCAAAATCAAACAGCCAATAGGTTTAGAGATAAATTATAGGCTAATCTTATTAAAAAAATTATAAAAACTTCAATTATGCAACAGGCGAAAGAAGGTGATGTAGTGCGTGTGCATTACACCGGAAGATTAACAGACGGTTCCACATTTGATTCATCTGTTGGTAGAGAGCCATTAGAATTTACTATTGGTGCTGGACAAATGATTAAAGGATTTGACAAAGGAGTAGTTGGTATGGCAGTAGGTGAAAAAAAGTTCATTAATGTTTCTCCTGAAGAAGGTTACGGCGAAAAAGATGCTGATGCCATCATCGAATTTCCATTGGCAAATGTTCCTGAAGATATGCAATTGGAAGTTGGCATGGAATTGACATTAAGCAACGAGTACGGTCAGCCTGTTCCAGTAGTAATTTTGGAAGTTGGTGAAGAGGTTGTAATTATGGATGCCAACCACAGATTGGCAGGTAAAGAAATGATTTTTGAAGTAGAGATGACTTCAATCGCTTAATGTAAGATAGTTTTCCGGAACGATGGATGGTATATGTTGAATATGCTTTCCTCGTTCCGGATTTTTTTGTTCAATATTTAGGTTTAACCAAACCCAAGCATTTGGATTTGATTGAAATCAGGTATTATTGATAAGGTTAAAAAATGTTTAATCAATAACCCCCAGTGAGTATAAATAATGTCCACGAAGTGGTCACATATAATTAGGACTATAAGTATAAAAACACGACTCCGAAGGAGTCGAACCTTGCTCAAAAATTCATTTAAAAAATGAATTTGATAATCTGTAATTGTTATTCGACTCCTTCGGAGTCGTTTTTATTTGAATACATGTTCTATGAATATTTGACCACTTCATGGTCATTCCTTAGGAATATTAAACCCGGAATTTGCATTAGAAAATGCAGAAAGATCACCTGTCAACCCCCAGCAAAAGCTGGGGGCAATTCAAGAGTGTCCTCTCTTGCAAACAGATTGATAAGATTAATACTTTCATAAATTCATAATGTATGTTGCCCCTGAATTGCCACTAGCTGAAGCTGGGGGCAATTCAAGAATGTCCTCTCTTTCAAACAGATTGATAAGATTAAAATATTCATAAATTCATAATGTATGTTGCCCTGAATTGCCGAGGCTTTGGCTGGGGGGTAAAAGTTATTTTTGAAATGGCTTATGCCAAATAATTTACTAATTTTCTTCTAAGGTGTAATCTGGGTTAAAACCAAGTAAAGTTTTGAGTTTGAATATTTAAAAGGTTTAATATATAGCCCCCAGCTTCAGCTGGGGGTCATTATCATAAATAAATTGGCTTTAGCCACATAACTTTTGCAAAAATGTATGTTTCAATAATATTGGGGTTGCGTGTCTGGGTTAAGCATTAAAAGAGTTAAGAAAATATGTGGCTAAAGCCATTGCAAAAATAATCATATACCCCTAGCTAAAGCTAGGGGCTATTGAATAAAACCTATAGATTTCAATATGGATGAATTTAATAAATAATGGGGTTGTAGGGGCGCCCCTTGTGGTCGCCCTTTAAAACAATAACGCCCTATAAAAACAATAACGCCCTACAAAAACAATAACACTCTGTAAAACAATAACGCCCTGTAAAACAATAACGCCCTGCAAAAACATTATCTCCATATAAAATAGCCAGTTGCCTTGTAATTGCATCCACATTAGCACTACTTTTGCATCAACAATTGATACAATCCCATTTTAACAATGTTCAACAATTACAAGTTTTCGGTAGCAGAGAGATTTATGCGTTATGTTCAGATTGATACCCAATCTGATCCATTTAGCAGTAGTTATCCAAGTACTGAAAAACAAAAAGATCTATCACGTTTGCTGGTTGCCGAATTGTTGTCGATGGGCATTCATGATGCTTCAATGGATGATTGTGGATATGTAATCGGCACTATTCCTGCAACTACGGCAAAACAAGTTCCTGTTGTGTGTTTTTGTGCACATGTAGATACTGCTCCAGATTGCAGTGGAATGGGGGTGAAACCTATCCTTCATCCTCAATACAATGGGTTGCCTATCATTTTGCCCGATGATCCTACCCAAATCATAACCATCGAACAGCATCCGTATCTCCAAGAAAAAATTGGGGATGATATCATAACGGCATCAGGAACCACACTTTTGGGCGCAGATGATAAAGCCGGCGTGGCGGTAATTATGGATATGGCTGCTTTCTTAATGGCTAATCCTGCCATAGAACACGGGGCTATCAAAATATTATTTACCCCAGACGAAGAAATCGGAAAAGGCGTAGATTTTTTAAATGTCAACAAATTAGGAGCATCTTTCGCTTATACCCTTGATGGTAGTGAATTGGGTTCATTAGAAGATGAAAACTTCTCTGCAGACGGACTTGCCATTCATTTTTATGGGGTAAGTGCACATCCCGGATATGCCAAACACAAATTGGTGAATGCCATTAAAATAGCTGCTTCTTTTGTAGATCATTTGCCCATCGATCATTTATCCCCAGAAACAACAGAAGGGGTTCAGGGTTTTGTTCATCCTGTTCATATTGAAGGCAATGTGGAAAAGACAACGGTTTCGTTTATTATTAGAGATTTTGCAACTGAAAAGTTGGAGGAATATGCACAATTGATAGACCGTCTTGCTGCCGAAACAGTGGCAAAGTATCCGGGGTCAATGTATACAATAGATGTGAAAGAGCAATATCGTAACATGAAAGATGTTTTGGTACATTACCCTGAAGTGGCACAATATGCGGAAGAAGCCATCCAAAGGGCGGGATTAACCGTTAGAAAAATGCCCGTTCGCGGTGGAACAGACGGTTCCCGATTGTCGTTTATGGGTTTGCCTTGTCCCAATATTTTTACTGGTGAAATGGCTTTTCACTCAAAGCACGAATATGTGAGTGTACAGGATATGCAGAAATCAGTGGAAACCATTGTTCATCTCGCACAAATTTGGGCAGAAAAGGCCAAATAATTTATTGTTAGATGATTGTCAAAATGGGGTAATTTAATTGATACGTTCATTTTAGTAGGTATAGAATCTCCCAAAGATGAAATTTAAATAAACCCAGATTTCAATTTATGGCGTTGTCTGAAGCATTTGTTTTGCAAACTTGAGCATCTAGGAGCAAGAAGCATAAAATAAATAGTTTGAAATTGAGCTCCGTAGGAGCGATATGTATGTAGCAATATGACATATTTATTTTCAGCTCCGTAGGAGCGACATGTGTTTTATAAATAATTGATTATCATATATTTGTTTCGCTCCTACGGAGCTGAATCATTTTGATAAAATCGTTTCTACTAACATTTGGCTCCTACGGAGCCAGTTAACTTTTATTCAACCCAGATTACAATTTATGGCGTTGTCTGAAGCATTTGTTTTGCAAACTTGAGTAATCAAGAACAAGTAGCAAAGCCTAAAAAATTCAATATAAATAATTGATAATATGGGTTTTATAATTTAGTTAGTTGGAATTACGCATTGGGAAATACATTGACTTTTTTTAAATAATCCCTAGATTTAGAAGTGGTTAATAACAATACATTAATGACCACGAAGTGGTCAAATATATATAGATCTTTTATCTTATTCTACACGACTCCGAAGGAGTCGCATTTACCTAAACCAATAAAACATTATCTTATATGTTGAAAATATTATAATTATAAGCTATTCGACTCCTTCGGAGTCGTTTTTTGTTGAATAATTATACTATAAATATTTGACCACTTCGTGGTCATCTTTAGATAATCAGGTATTACTCGTTAGAAAAATAAAAAGAGATTAAATGAGATTTCAATTTTGGTGTTATGATTTAGTTAGATGGAATTAAGTAATAGAAGTAAAAAGCAAATTTTGTGGCTAAAGCCATTACAAAGATATCCATAAACCCCTAGCTAAAGCTAGGGGCAATACAAGGGTTTCCTCTATTGTAAATAGATTGATAAGATTTATACATTCATAAACTCAAAATGTAAGTTGTCCCTGAATTGCCCCCAGCTTTAGCTGGGGGTAAAATGAGTTTTCACAATCCTGTTCATCCTAAAATCCCGATAATCCTGATTCAGACAATTAAAAGAGCCATCTATTTTACCCCTAGCTAAAGCTAGGGGCTATTATAGAATGCCTTTCAATTGCCCCAACTTCAGCTGGGGGTTTCATGAATATTATAGATTGGCTTTAGCCAAAAATTTGAATCAATCCCTCTAATGCGTAATATGGGATATAGGTTAGTTGAATTGTTTGGATTATTTGAATTGCCCCAACTTAAGCTGGGGGAATTCAATAACACCTATTTTTTATAAGCCGGATGAAACTGCAATATGGTGTTTCGAAGGTAAGAACCATCAAGATGCGTATAAATTTCTGTGGTGGTAATGCTTTCATGCCCAAGCATTTCTTGTACAGCACGTAAATCTGCACCGCCCTCTACCAAATGGGTGGCAAAAGAATGTCGGAGTGTGTGGGGCGAAATATTTTTTACTATGCCCGCTTTTTTTGCCAAATCTTTAATGATGATAAAAACCATCACCCTTGTCAATTTTGCCCCTCTACGGTTTAAAAATACCACTTCTTCATTGCCAGGTTTTACGGTAATTTGGTTTCTTGAAGTTTGAATATACAAACGTAAATATTTAATGGCTTCATCTCCAATGGGAACCAATCTTTCTTTGTTGCCTTTTCCAATTACTCTTAGAAATTCATCTTCTAAATACAACATTGGAAAAGTTAGGTTTATAATTTCGCTAACCCTTAAGCCGCAACTGTACATCACTTCTACAATGGCTCGGTTACGCTGACCTTCGGGTTTACTGTGGTCGATGGCGGCAATCATCAATTCAATCTCTTCAAATGCCAATAAATCAGGGAGGGATCGTTTTAATCTTGGTAAATCCAACAATTCGGTTGGGTCTGAGGTACACAATTGTTCTGATAAACAATAGTTGAAAAAGGTTTTCAGTCCACTGATCATTCTCGATTGTGAAGAAGCCAACATTCCCAATTCACCTAACCATTTGATTAGTGCTTGCAAGTGTTCTAACGTAACAGCAGAAGGGCCAATTTCGGGAAAATATAAAGTTAAATACTGAATCATTTTCTCCAAATCTTGCATATAAGCTTCTACAGAAGCATCAGCCAACGACCTTTCCAATTGAAGATAGGCTTTAAAACCCCTACGATATGATTCCCACATGTTTGCAATTTAAAAACTTTATTCTCCTAATAAAACTTGCACTTCAGCTAAAAGTATTGGAATATGGTTTGTAACTATACCCCAAATAATCTAGTCCGATACCGAATCGTATCCATGAATAATTCGATTTCTTGTATCCACTATTTTCCTGGCATTTGAAATATTTATTGCCTCATCTTTAGAAATGATCCTGGTTAATGATTCTCCAATTATTTCGATATTTCTTTCTATCGCCCTTCTTGTTCGCAAATCATTTTTATAGGTAGAAAATTCTTTATTACTTCCAATAAAGAAACTATCTATTTCCATGATAGCAATCAAAATATCAAATAACCAAGCATTTATTTTATTTTCCATAAACAAGTTCTTTGGTTTGATCTACCGCTTGTTTAAAATAAGGGTTCTTGATAGCTTGCTCCTCAAGTAAATCAACTGGACGCTTAAAAATATCTTGTAGAGAGAACTTAAAATCAAAGTAATTGTCTGCATAATGGTTCACATCTATATCCATAAAATCAACAATTAAGTCAATGTCGCTATTAGTTTTAAAATTGGAATTTAAAACTGACCCAAAAGCATACAAGCTCCTTACCTTATTGGTTACACAAAGTTCATCAATCTCGTTTTTATATGCAGAAAGTGTATTCATATATAACAATAAATTTAATATTAATTCAATTACGAACTAAGTTATTGTATAGTAAGTAAATCTTTGTAGCCTCTCCACCAACCTTATTTTATATTCCTAAACTCAAAATGTAAGATGTTACTGAATTGCCCCCATCTACATCAAATTAGAATTAGGAATTAGGAATCAGGAATTTACGACCCTACTTACTACTTCTACATACCCAATTATTTTTATTCCTCCAATGTCAACATCTTTTAAATACTGAATTAGCCACCTCATTAATAATTAATAATTAGTTCCTACTTCCTACTTCATAATTCCAAATTCATATATATATGTCTTCAATTAGGAAAAATGATTTCTTGTTTTCAAATACCGTAATCGACAGCACATCAATTTGAAGCTTTTGCCAAATTGGGTGTTGAATCATATACTCTTCCGCTGCATCAATTAAATGAATAATCTTTTTTTCATCCACGCTATCTTCCGGGATTACATTTTGCCCAACCCTTGTTTTGACTTCAATAAAATGTAAGACATCGTTTTTATGGGCAATAATATCTACCTCAAGATGCTTGTACCTCCAATTGGTATGTAAAATTTGATACCCTTTGTCTTCAAAATATTTTTTTGCCCATATTTCCCCTCGCTTGCCCAACAACCGCTTATGTGCTATCATATTTTATTTGATTATATTTGTATATTAAATTACTGTTTCATGTTTGAATTGAATGGAAAGGTACAACACTACCCTTGGGGTGGAAATCGTTTTATTCCCGAATTGCTTGGTATTTCTAACGAAGAAAACCGGCCTTTTGCGGAATATTGGATGGGGATTCACCCAAGTTCACCCTCCATTATACAAT
>CAMBYC010000111.1 GCA_945871875.1 Sphingobacterium thalpophilum | reverse complement strand
TCGTAAATTAAATCGTAAGCCATTCCTGCATAAACCATCCAGTTGGCGTCGTTTAAAGATTGCCAAAATAGATGTCCGGGCGTTGAACTGGTTGCCTGGGGATGTTTACCTAAAGTGGGATTGAGTTTTGCATATTTGAACAACATATTTTTCACCAAGGTTGCATATTTCGCTTCTCCGGTGATGTTGTACAACAATCCGCTATTGAACATTAAAGTGTAATTGGATTTGTGCTTGTCGTGCGTATAACCTCCGGCTGCATCTTTAGGAAATGGAACATCTACGTCTTTTCCGACAAATACGTCTACTTGGGTTTTAATATCTTGGTAAGATGCGGTAAGCAAGGGATATAAAGGAATGCTTTTGCGCAATTCCAACGCCTCACCCTTACCCAAAAAGGTTAAAGGATGTTGTTGACCAAACGCAATAATCCCTGTAAAAACTGAACAAATTAGGCAAACAATCCGGAGCATATATATTACTATAAACGAGCTAAAAAATACTTTTTGCCATCTTTTCAACATAAGTTTTTAAAAAGATGACCATTTCAAGGGGATTGGATTGTTTTTAGCCAAACATATTTTTTGATTCGCTTCTTTGATGCAATGTTTTAATCAATCAAATACATGAAAAAAATTGCAATTAAAAAAACAAGATCTAAAACATAGAATTTTGACAATTAATTGGCTTCATAATTTCTTATCATAATATTATAAAACTAAATGCAAGTATTCCAATATCTGTGGTATATATATTTTCAAATAATTATATAAATTGTTAGATATTTTCAAACAATTAAATCAATATACGCTAAAGTTTACAAATTTATCATACCGGCAGCGTTACCGGTAACGCTGCCGGTAATCCCGAAAACAATTTTTAGTATCTTTCCATTTCAAAATGATTCTACTTTATTAGTTTTTACATTTATCCAACTTAATCGATGAATATTGTACTAAATAAGACTTGAAGATATAAAAACGATTAGCTTAAACGATTTTGAAATGCCAAACAAACCTGCCACTATAAAAGATATTGCCCAACAATTAAAGGTTTCTATCTCAACCGTTTCCCGAGCATTGCGCAATGCATCTGATGTTAACCCCGATACCAAAGCCGCCGTTTTGGCGCTTTCTGCCGAATTGGGCTACCAACCCAACAGATTGGCTCTCAGCCTCCGACAAAAACAAACCCACACAATTGGTGTAATTGTACCAAACCTCGACTACGTTCTTTCAATGATGGTTAAAGGCATTGATGAAGTTGCCCTTGAAGCGGGTTATACTGTTATGGTTTGCCAAAGCAACGAATCTTTTGGTCGTGAAATTGTTAATACAAGCCGTTTGTTAGAAAGCTTGGTAGATGGTTTCATCATTTCAGTTTCTAGTGAAACCAAAACATTTGAACACATCCGAAAAATTCACGACAGAAAAATTCCGATTGTATTGTTTGACCGATTGATTCCAAACTTTGAAGTGCCGGGAGTAAGATTAGACAATGAAGAAGGTGGATTTATTGCAACCGAGCATTTGATTGAACAGGGTTACAAACGAATTGCTATTTTGGCTGGCCCAAAAAATTTGGGCATCAGCAACAGTAGAATGGAAGGCTACCTCAGCGCATTAAAAAAACATAAAATTAAAAGAGACAATGATTTAATAATGCATTGCGATTTCAATCAAGATTATGCTTATTTTGCTACGCAAGAATTGTTGTCGATGAAAAAAAGGCCTGATGCTATTTTTACGATTAGCGATAGAATGGCGATTGGAGCGATGTTGGCAATCAAAAAGAAAAACCTCAGGATGCCTGAGGATATTGGATTAGTAGGGTTTAACAATGAGCCAGCACTCAGTTTGGTAACACCAGAAATTTCAAGTGTAGAACAACCTTCTTTCGAGTTGGGAAAAGCTGCAGCAAAGCTATTTATCGAAAAATTACACAACCCAGAATCTATGGATGATGTGCTTGAAATTTTAAAACCCAAATTATTTATACGAGCCTCATCTTCAAGAAATTTAACCAAAACTTCTTTAACACTATAATCATGCAAAAATCAACGCTGCTGCTGCTTTTAATTCTACTTTCAAATGTAATTAACGCCAAAACTATTCTTGTTAAAAATACAGCTGAACTAAATGAAGCCAATTCAATGGCTCAACCTGGCGATTCTGTAATCTTACAAAATGGCGAGTGGAAAAATTGTAAAATTGAACTCAACGCGAAAGGAAACAGCTTTCATCCCATTGTTTTTATTGCCCAGACACCTGGTAAAGTATTGATAACAGGATTTTCAACTTTAAAAATTGGAGGAGAATATCTAGAAATCAACGGACTAAATTTTACAAATGGCTATTCTGGTGATGACGCTGTGATTACATTTCAAATCAACAAAAACCAATTGGCAAACCATTGCAGAGTTACCAATACAGTTATCAATGGATTCAATAATACTAAACGTTTAGATCAAAATTATTGGATCAGTTTTTATGGACAATTCAATCGCCTCGACCATTGTTCTATTGAAAACAAGCTCAATATGGGGGTTATTCTTGCAGTAATTTTAGATGACGATAGAAGTCGTCAGAATTTTCACTCAATCGATCATAATTATTTTGGTTATAGATTACCATTGGCTTCAAATACAGGTGAAATTATCCGCGTTGGCGTTTCAGAGCATTGCGAATTCAATTCTAACACTATTATTACCAACAATTTATTTGAGCATTGTGATGGCGAAGCTGAAGTAATTTCTATAAAATCTTGTAGCAATCAAATCAGCAATAATGTATTTAAAGAATGCCAGGGTAATGTAGTTTTAAGACATGGAAATTTCAACACAGTTGAAAACAATATCTTTTTAGGAAACGGGAAAGCTGGAACTGGCGGGGTGCGGGTAATTAATAAAGGAAATTGGGTGGTTAACAATTTGTTTTACAAATGTCGCGGTGTGGATTTTAGATCGCCGCTTTCTATAATGAACGGGGTTCCAAATTCGCCAGCATACCGATATGTTGCAGTTACAGAAGCAGTAATCGCCAACAACAGTTTTGTAGATTGTAGCCCAATGAGTTTTTGTGAAGGTAGCGATGCAGAACGTTCTGTACAACCAAAAAATGTTGAGTTTGTTAACAATTTGGTTTTAAACAATTTAGGAAGTCCTGTTTATTTTCAAAATGACGACATTAGTGGGATACATTTTTCTAGCAATGCTGTTAATTCAGAAATAGGTCAAAAATTAACGAAAGGTTTTATAAAAACTTCAATTTCATCAATCAAGATGGATGGAATTGGATTACCTATAACTGTTTTAAAAACAGTAAAACTTTCAGATTCTTTACAAACAGTTAGTATTAAAAGATTGGAACATAAACTTTTTGAAAAAGCAGGTTTTTCAGACATTAAAACTTTAAAATCAATTACTCAAAAATCATATGACGCTTCAGGTGCATCTTGGTTTTCAAAAAAATCAACAATAAAAACATCAAAAAACATTGTTGTAAACTGTGGCACAGGAAAGGAAATTATTGTGGCATTAAACAATTCTTCATCAAACAATCTTACAATAATACTAACGGCTCAGAATTACACATTCGATGTTCCATTAGAAATCAACAAAAATGTATTGTTTAAATCAAATACTAAAGGATTTATCACATTTAATACAACAAATTCAAACTTGCCGTATCTTATTCAATTGCATGCAGGATATTCATTAAACCTTCAAAATTTGCAAATTGATTTAAAAAATATTACAACTAATTTGTTTTTAACAACAGATACTTCTGGGAGTTGTGAACACAGCAATTTGGTAATTAACAATTGTATGTTCGCAAATCTTAATCAACCATTTTTCAATGCTCCAAAATCGAGTGTATTGGATTCAATGGTTGTAAAAAATAGCACTTTTACAGGTTTTAATGGCACATTATTCAATTTTGGAAATGAAAACGACAACAAAGGGTATTATAATGTTGAGCATTTAATGATTAACAACAATACATTCGAAAATGGTAGAGGTCAATTGTTAACAATGTTAAGAAGCGGAAAAGATGAAAGCACGATGGGACCGTTTTTGTATTTCAAAAATAACATTGTGAGAAATGTGAATTCATCAAATAATACATCATTGATAAATCTTTTTGGAACCCAAAATTCTTGGATTACCAATAATACTATTTCAAACGCAAATAGTGGAAAGCAATTGGTAATTTATGAAGATGTTGTAAAAGCAAAACACATTATAGAAAACAATACCATTAAGGCGTCTGGTAGTATCACAAAAAACAAATACGTTTTGCAATAATTGACAAAATCAATTTATTTATAAGCATAAAAAAAGGGGAAAAGATTAATAAATTGTCTTTTCCCCTTTTTTGTGTAGTCTAATATTGATTAATACCAAACTTTAGGATCTCTTTTAAAAGCATACATAGACGCTTTTTCTTGAGAACTTCTATCTTTTTTATTACTTGATACTTCATTTTCTACTTTTGTAGAAGGGAAAATTTCACTCTTTTTCTCTGTAAAAGGCATATTTTTACTTGCTTGACTGAACTCATTCTTCAGTTGAGTTGAATAGTTGTACATATAGCATTAGGATTTTGATTCATAACGTATACGGTATTTAAAAAGTTGTATGAAATAAAAAAAAATTCAAATTTTTTTTTATAATAATTTGTTTAAAAAACATTAATATAAAAAGCAGTATTACAATTAATAATAAAAAAAGAATAGATTTACTAATAGTTACAAATTAAAACTGAGACAAACTAACTTGAAGAAAATGGAAACAATCAGATGGGGTATTTTGGGTTGCGGGAAAATTGCGGATAAATTTGCCTCAGATTTAAAATTAACCCAAAGTGGAATTTTAGTTGCTGTTGCCTCCAAGGATAAAACCAGAGCTATAAAGTTTGGAGATAGGTATAATGTTTTAATGGCACATGGAAATTATGAGGAATTGGCTGCAAATCCTGAAGTAGATGCAATTTATATCGCAACAACCCACAACTTCCACCATCAAAATGCTTTGTTGTGTTTAGAAAATGAAAAAGCTGTTTTGTGCGAAAAGCCCTTAGCAATTAATGCAACTCAAGTAAAAGAAATGGTTGATTTGGCTAGGAAAAAAAAGGTTTTTTTCATGGAAGCCCTTTGGACCAAATTTTTACCACACTACAATATCGTTTCTTCAATGGTTAAAGAAGGAAAATTAGGAGATTTGAAGTCTATGCAAGTGAATTTTGGATTCAAACCCTATCCACCGATTCCAGATAGACTTTTTAATCCTGAATTGGGTGGAGGTAGCCTTTTAGACATTGGTATTTACAATGTTTTTATGGCTTTGAGCTTAATGGGGAAACCGGATGAAATATATGCAATGATGTCGCCTGCACCAACAGGTGTTGACGAGCAATGTGCTGTAACATTCTGCTACAAAAACGGAGGATTTGCTCAACTGCTTTCTTCATTTTCTTCTAATCTTGCAACTGGTTGCGATATCTCCGGAACAGAAGGAAGAATTTACCTTAGTAAACGCTTCTATGAACCTTCAACACTAATTAATTTTTATCCAAACAATTCCAATTCAGGAACAATAATTCCATTTTTAAAACCTAACGGTTGGGGTTACCACGAACAGATTAGCCATGTAAATTATTGTATTAGTCGTGGCTTAACCGAAAGTCCAATTATGACCCATGAGGACAGCTTGCTATTGATGACAACTTTAGATGAAATTAGAATGAAAGCGGGAATACGCTATATTAATTATGAATTATGAATTAAGAATTAGGAATTGGTGTCATTAGGAATTAATTATGATTTATAAATTATTAGTTTATCGTAATTTTTCAATAACTTAAATTTCCAAAATTAATTCATAATTCATAATTCATAATTCATAATTCATAACTCATAACTCATAACTCATAACTCATTTCCCTCTTTTCCTCAATTCCGCCACTGGCACAGTAATCATTCTTCCAACTGGTTTGCCATTGCGGTAACAAATCAAACGAAACAAAACTGCATCTTTTGGAACAGCAATTGAACCATTATATTTAGGATAATAATTGTCCGGATATGAATTGTCAAAACTATAATGTATAGAAACACCTTCAATTTCAGATTCCAATTCAATTCTAAGTCCATCTACACCTACTTTAAAAATCTTAAAATCTGGTTCGTACATGCTTGGAGCATATTTTACGCCAGCGATATCCATACGTACAAACTCATTTTCAACCCTTTGGATAAAATCATTCCAATTGCGTTTCGATTTTGGAGACCATACAGCCTCCGCAACTGCCAATCCACGAGGCCAAGTCATATATTGTGCTTGACGCATATTGTAAATCTGCTCTGTCCATAAGTTTGCTTGTCCACCTTTTACCATTGCAGCGGGAACCCCTTCAGGAATTGGCTCAAAAGAATAGGTTTTCTTTAAACGAAGACTACTGTATACCTGTGGTTCTATAAATTTATCTCCTTGCATCAAATCTATATAAACATGACTGTTTGGGCTCATCACTACTTCATGTCCCATTTTTGCAGCTTCAATTCCACCTTTATCGCCTCTCCAACTCATCACCGCAGCACCTGGAGCTAATCCTCCTTCTAAAATCTCATCCCATCCCATTAACTTTTTCCCTTTTGATGCAACAATTACACCTACCCTCTTCACAAAATAACTTTGTACCTCATCTAAATTCTTTAAATTCTCTCGAACCATCAATTGCTTTATCGCTTCACTTTTATCCCAAAAATTACGGGCAGTTTCATCACCACCCATGTGGATGTATTCAAAAGGAAACAATGCCGCAACCTCTGTAAAAACTTTATCTAAAAAAACATAAACTTCTTCATTAGCAGGACAAAGAGAATTGTCTATCAATCCGTAAAAATGTCCATTTGCAGGCCATTCCATTAATTTTTCACCCGAATTAACTTTGAAATTTCCAGGAATACTTGCCAAATTGGGATATGAAGCAAGTGCTGCTAAACTGTGTCCGGGAACATCAATTTCTGGCAACACATTAACAAAATGATCTTTTGCATATTGAACAATGTCTTTAATGTCTTCATGGGTAAAAAAGCCACCAAAATTGCGGGGTTCAGTGGAATCTGGAACAGAAAAAGAACCAAACCAACCTGTTTTATTAACCCTCAATGATCCAACTTCAGTTAATTTCGGTAAAGATTTGATTTCAATTCTCCAACCTTGATCGTCTGTTAAATGTAAATGCAACAAATTGAATTTGTATTTAACCATATCGTTAATAAACTGCTTCACTTCTGGAACAGTAAAAAAGTGGCGAGAAACATCAAACATTAACCCTCTCCATCCAAAACGAGGATAATCCAATACCATGCCGGCTGGAATATTCCATTCTTTCAATTTAACAATAGATTCATTTCCTGCCTTTGTTGGAGGGCAAAGTTGTAATAATGTTTGTACCCCATAAAATAGTCCCGCAGGAGCATTAGCGGTGATTACAATATTATTGGGAGAAATCTTCAATAGATACCCTTCATTTCCAATATCTTCCAAAGGTTTTTTGCTAATCAAAAGAACAATATTGTTAAAATTTGCTTTGCTGTTAAAGGGAGAAACAGATAAATTAAAACCAGTTGATGCTTTCAATTGAGTTGACAACAAATCGGCAATCTTTTTTACTTCGTTGTTTCCTTCTTGGAATTGTAACCTTGTAGTTGATTTCAACAAAAAATTTCCTTTAGCAGATTTCATTTCTACTGGAGCAGGTATAATATTAAACTGAGCAATTGACAAATGGGCAATTATAAGCAAAGCAATCGTTAATGAGGTAACCTTCATATATTTTTAATTATTAAGTGAATATTGTTAAAAATTAAATAAAAATACAAAATTGCAGCGTGGTAATAATGACAATAATTATATTTGTTGTATGAAAAAAATATTTTTTGCATTATTTATATTTGTTAGTGCTTCTGCATCAGCACAAAAGGTTGTAGACAAAGCCATCGTAAAAATTCAAACCAATATTACATTTCCTGAAAGCAACCAAACTGCGGGAGATGGTCAAGAAAGACAATCTTGGATGAGGGATATGGAAATCAATGCTACTGTTTATTTTAAAGGCGACAATAGCAAAATTGAAAGTGCCACTGATTTTGGTACAACATTAATGTACATGGATCGTAAAGCCCACAAAAATACTACCCTTATGGAAATGATGGGTAAGAAAACTGGGTTTTATACAATAGACAGCGACAATAGCAAAGCAGATTCTTTAAGAAATTTACGTCGTGATTCGCTTCAAAAGATGGGTATTACCTTTGCATCATCAGAACCGGTAATTACTTATACCGAAGAATCTAAAAAAATTGCAGGTCTAGCTTGTAAAAAAGCAATTATCAAAACCAAAGGTCGTAACAATGAAGTTACTGAAAGTGCTGTTTGGTATTGTCCAGACTTCAAGATGGCTCCGGGTTTTGCTACAAGTGCTGGTGGCGGTGGACCAATGAGAAGTATGCAAGGTGGAATGCAGGGTATAGATAAAATCAATGGATTCCCAATGGAGTATGAAATGGTTCGTCAAAACGGAATGAAAATGACAATGCTTGTAACAAAAGTACAATTGGATGCAAATATTGATGACAAGATGTTTGAAATTCCTAAGGGTTATGATATCAAGCCAATGGCTGAGTTCCAACAACAAGGTGGAAGAATGTTCAGTAGAGGTGGGGGAAATGATTAATGAAAGTTGTTTTGACGTTAACCCGTTATCGTTCTAAACATATCATATTTGCTTTACATGCGATGGCTCTTTTCAGGCCATCGCTTTTTTTTAACCGCAACATTACTTTTTCTCAGCTTTTAGGTTGTGGTAAAAATGGCACTTTTGATATACATCCCGATTGGAATCAATATGGAATTTTTTCTGTACAAAATGATTGTAATCTTGAATTGCTTCAAAATGATTACCGTGAGTGGAAAAAAGAGAATTATGGAAGTTTTATTTCTGGCTGGTGGAAGTTTTTTGGTTGTACAACAATGACTGTTTTACTTGATCCGATTATGGCACATGGTAAATGGGCAGGAAAAGAATTGTTTAAAGATGTAAAGCCATCAAAACCAAGAGATGGGCGCATTGCAGTTTTAACCAGAGCAAGTATTAGATTGTTGAAAGTTAAATCGTTTTTCAAAAATGTGCCGGCAGTAGAAAAACAAATGCATCAAGCAGATGGATTGTTGTTTTCCGTGGGAGTTGGGGAAGCACCATTAATTAGACAAGCAACATTTAGTATTTGGGAAAATGCAGAAAAAATGAAGGCATTTGCATACAATATGCAAGAGCACAAAGAAGTAATACGAAAAACGCGTGATGAAAAATGGTATTCGGAAGAGATGTTTGCCCGATTTTCAGTAATTTACGTTACGAATCAAGGATTTAACATTGCAAAGCTTTGAGGTTATTATAAGATTCAAAAATAATATGATAATTTAGCCTTTGTTATGAAAAACATAAAAATTATTGAAATTCCTTCAGAAATTGGTGCTGGCACTCGTGGTGCCAGTTTAGGTATTGATGCCATAAAAATTGCTGCATTAGATTTGATGAGCAATTTTTTTGTACACTTTACTTCTGAAAAAATCCCTCACGAAAACAAATTGTTGTTTGAACCTATCGAATCTCCTTATGCAAAAAGAATTAAGGGAATTCTAACTTTATACGAGCGGGTTACAAAATCCATTCAAGAAACCATTAAGGCAGGATTTTTTCCTGTGGTTTTAAGCGGTGATCATAGTATGGCAGGTGCCAC
>CAMBYC010000110.1 GCA_945871875.1 Sphingobacterium thalpophilum | reverse complement strand
AGTTTACAAGAAAATAGAATTGGGCCAATTTTGTTGCGTGAGGAATGTGTTTTTCGTAAGGAAATAAAATTTGGGGATGATGTAGAAATTGATTTTCATCTTACAAAAGCAAAAACCAATTTTTCAAGGTGGTCAATTGTTCATCAAATTACACGAAATGGAGAAATTGCTGCAACCATTAACGTTGATGGTGCTTGGATTGATATGGATAAACGAAAAATGGCTATTCCTCCAATAAAATATTCTCAGGTGTTTGAAAAAATGCCTAAAATCAATGCCTTCGAATATTTTTAAAAATTATGTTGTAACCTCATTTCATTATTTTTGAAGATGTTGTAATTTTTTCATCACAACAATTTAAAATCATTCAATCATGAAAAAATATTATTTCACATCGTTATTGTCATTGATGGTATCATTTTTTGCTATTGGTCAACAATCTATACCAGTTGATGAATATGAAAGAAAGGCTTTAGCAAGCAACCAGCAAATTCTAGATGTAAGAACTGCTCAAGAATTTAATTCTGGACATTTAAAAAACGCATTACAAGCCAATTGGAACAATCCAAATGAATTTGCTGATCGTACAAGATACTTAGATAAAACCCGCACGGTTTATGTTTATTGTTTAAGTGGTGGGAGAAGTGGTGCTGCAATGAAACAACTTGCTGGGAAAGGTTATACTGTAGTTAATATGGATGGCGGAATGATGGCTTGGAAAAAAGCGGGTAAACCAGTAGAAGGATTAAATGATGCCAATAAGTTAAACAACAAGCAATACCAAGCATTAACAGTTAATTCTAAGTTGGTTTTGATTGATTTTGGTGCCACATGGTGCCCGCCATGTAGAAAGATGGAGCCTATTGTTGCAGAAATTAAGGCAAAATACAAAAATCAATTGTCTGTT
Source organism: Sphingobacterium thalpophilum (assembly GCA_945871875.1). GTDB lineage: Bacteria > Bacteroidota > Bacteroidia > Chitinophagales > Chitinophagaceae > Pollutibacter. The sequence continues at coordinate 8,912 of CAMBYC010000110.1, read as the reverse complement.
GTAGCCGTTGATGGTGGAGCCAATGATTTGCTAATGCAAGAAGTTAATGTTGAAGCATTGCCAACCTTTATTTTGTACAAATCTGGTAAAGAAGTTTGGCGCCATCAAGGATTTATTGAACAAAAAGCATTGGAACAAGCGATTAAATTTAATTATTAATGGTTAATTGTTAATGGTTAATTTTTTAGTTAAATTAATTAAAATTCTATTAGGCTTCGCTTGTTTATGAAATAGTTTTTCAATTGCCCCTAACTTTTACTAAGGGCAATTGATTTTATTTGAATTGTTTTTAGCCAAATAATTTGTTTGGGCTTATAAATACTTGTATTAAACAAAAAACCCAAGAAAAAATCTTGGGTTTTTTGTTTATGGTTGCGAAGGGAGGGATCGAACCCCCGACCTTCGGGTTATGAGCCCGACGAGCTACCGCTGCTCTACTTCGCGATGTGTGGAGTGCAAATATAGAGGCATTTATGATACAAAACAAACTTATTAAAAAATAACCTAAAAACGTACCTTTGCAATGTGTATAAGTCTGGATTCGTAAATATATTCGGGAGGCCCAATGCGGGAAAAAGTACGTTGTTGAATGCGCTCACTGGTGAACGCTTGGCAATCATCTCTCCAAAAGTGCAAACAACTCGCCACAGGATTAAAGCTTTTATGAATGGTGATGATTACCAAATCATTCTTTCAGATACTCCTGGCATCATCAAACCTGAATACCGACTTCATGAGAAGATGATGCATTCGGTTAAAAATAGTCTCGAAGATGCCGATGTGGCACTGCTCTTAGCAGATGTTAACGATGATCCCGAGAAAATGCACGAAGTTTTTATCTCCCTAAAACTTAGGGTGCCAACAATTTTGCTGTTGAATAAAACAGATAAAATTAAACCTGAAAAACTGAAAGACATTATCGCTTTTTTTAGCGACAAGCCCTATGGAAAAGAAATTATGCCTATATCAGCATTGAAAGGTTTTGATGGTCAAAAACTTATTGATGCAATTCTAAAATGGCTTCCAGAAGGTGAACCTTTTTACGACCCCGAAGAATTAACAGATCTTCCTCAACGTTTTTTTGCAGCAGAAATGGTTCGTGAAAAAATATATGAATTGTATGATCAAGAAATCCCTTACCAAGCAACCGTATTGGTTAGGGCTTTCGAAGAAAAAAATACATTAATCAAAATAACAGCAGATATTATTGTTCAAAGAGAATCTCAAAAAGGAATTATTTTAGGTGATAAAGGAGCAATGATTAAAAAACTTGGAACCTTGTCAAGGCTTTCACTTGAATCTTTTCTTGATTCAAAAGTGTTTTTAGAATTGTTTGTAAAAGTTAGACCGAAATGGAGGGAGAATGATATGTTCCTCAAAGAATACGGATATTAAATTAAATAGTCGGATTTGCATCAAATAAAATGTAAATACGAAAAGGAGAAATGCAATTATGGGTTTTACAGTAGCCATCGTAGGCAGACCAAATGTTGGGAAAAGTACTTTTTTCAATCGTTTGTTGGAACAAAGAAAAGCAATTGTTGAAGATACACCAGGTGTTACGCGCGACAGACAATATGGTATCACAGATTGGAACGGTAAAAGTTTCAACGTAATTGATACAGGTGGATTTGTTCCAGACAGTGAAGAGATTTTTGAGCGTGAAATTCGAAAGCAAGTGCTTATTGCAGTGGAAGAAGCTCATGCAATTGTATTTATGGTAGATGCGGTTACGGGAATCACAGATTTGGATGAAGTGATGGCAAATATCTTACGCAGAAACGTTAAACCGGTTTTTTTAGTAGCAAATAAAGTAGACAACAACGAGCGCTTTCTTGAAGCTCAAGAATTTTATCAATTGGGCTTCGACAATATTTTCTTTCTATCTTCTATCAGCGGCAGTGGAACAGGTGAATTGCTTGATGAATTGGTGAAACATATTGAAGAAGAAGCTGAAGGATTAGATGAATCGCTTCCTAAAATTTCTATTATTGGTCAACCAAATGTAGGAAAATCATCGTTATTGAATGCTCTTATTGGTGAAGAGCGAACTATTGTTAGTGAAATTGCTGGCACAACTCGAGACACAATACATACCCATTATAAGCTCTTCCAAAAAGAATTTATATTGATTGATACCGCTGGTTTAAGAAGAAAAAACAAGGTGAATGAAGACCTTGAGTTTTTCTCTGTAATTAGAGCCATTAAAGCGGTAGATGAATCTGATGTTTGTATGTTAGTGCTTGATGCAGAAAAAGGTATTACCCAACAAGATCTTAATATTTTCAGTCTGGCTTCCAAAAAAGGAAAAGGTATTGTTGTTTTGGTAAACAAGTGGGATTTAATGGATAAGAAAACCAACACTGCCAGAGATTATGAAGCCGATCTAAAAAAACGATTGGCTCCTTTTGTAGATTTACCGGTTTTATTCATTTCAGCCAAAGACAAAACCAGAATTTTTAAAGCTGTTGAACTTGCAATGGAAGTATATGAAAACAGAAACCGCAAAATTCCTACTTCACAGCTAAACGACATCATGCTCAAAGCGATTGAAGCACATCACCCTCCTGTTGTTAGAGGAATTCCTGTAAGAATTAAGTTTGTTACCCAGTTACCAACTGTAGTTCCAAGTTTTGCATTTTTCTGTAATTTCCCCGACGATATTAAAACCCCTTACCGCAATTATTTGGAAAACAAATTGCGCGAAAGTTTTAGTTTAAAAGGCGTTCCGGTAAGGGTTTACTTTAGGAAGAAGTAAAGCGGAGTTATGAGTTATGAGTTATGAATTATGAATTATGAATTATGAATTATGAATTATGAGTTATGAGTTATGAGTTATGAGTTATGAGTTATGAGTTATGAATTATGAATTATGAATTATGAATTATGAATTATGAATTATGAATTATGAATTAAAATTTTGAGAACATAAGTTAACCAATTTTTAACAGTTTAAATGTAAAAACTCATAATTCATAATTCATAATTTATAATTCAATCTCAACCTTTCTACCAATTCCCTAAAATCATCAGCCTCTTTTTGTTTCATCTTAATGAAACTGTTTTCCTCAAAACTACCCATTACCTTGTTCATTTCTGCTTCAGAATCATAAACCATCTTTCTAAATTCGTTTTCATAATCTTTTTTGCGAGATAACCTGATACCGTCTGTTATCCAATCCATAGTATCTATAGATTCATTTAGAATATTATGAAGATATTCAATCGTAAATGTTGAAGGTTTGAGGTGATCCAATTCTACCAAACTGCCAAATGCATGTTCAAGAACATTTCTTTGATATTGCTTTCCTTGATCTACGTAAAATTGATGTACATCATCCCAACCTTTTACTTTTCCTTGGTGTATATCTGTCCTAAATTGTTTAAATGTTTGATCTGGAATCAATTGTCCGCCTAAACTTATCCAAGTGTTTCTTGGTGCATTAAATGGTAAGTTTTTAATCAATTCATCCCAGGATAAAGGTGACGCTAAAATAAACTGAATAATATGCCGCGTTGCATAAAACCTCACCATCCGGTTATAATCGTTATAGGCTTTTTGCACTTTTAGCAAAACCGTTTTACGATTGCTGTTTTCAAAACCCTCTGCTAAAATCTCCAAATTGTTTACAATTGGTTCATTGTTTTGAAGCAAACTTTCACCTTTTGTAATATATTCTTCTTCTGATTTTATGTGATTTCCTTCAATATGTTTAAAATATGCCTTACCCGTAAATAACTTTAGCAATTCAATGGCTTTGAAAATATCATTAATGCTATCTGGAGCCAAATAACTGGTTTCTATATGCTGGGTTTTTTCTATGCGCAAATCTCTTGCTGTATATTTCCATTCATTGCGTGAAAGTGCATACATATTGTAAGAAAAAAAATATCCCGCAACAACTACCAACCTATTCAAATGTACATCATCGCTTACCAATGAAAAGGGTAGGGGAATATTCAACTCTGCCGGATAATCGCCTTTACTAAGTATTATGAAACTTGCAAACTTTGAATTGTGTTTTAGACTAACACATAGTCCAGGCCAAAATCCTCTGCCTGCTACCAATTCGCCATCGGCACCTCTAGAATTGTGGTTAGATCCTATCGTTGCTCCTGCAGCCATGTTCGTCTGTCCACCTAATGTTGCTGCACACAAAAAAGAGTTGTTGTGGTGCTGTTCATGAAATGGAAATATCAATGAATTTAGCACTTCACAGCAAGAAATTGTTGAATTGTGACCAAGATAGGAATTGATTAATCGGGCTCCATATTTCAATTGTGAATGCCCAGCCATAATAAAGCGTACCGCTTTTGCACCGTAAAACACTTTACTGCCTTCCCCAAGTATCCCATTCACCAATTCGCATCCTTCTCCAATTTGAGAGCTGGCTTCAGCAGTACTATTTATGGTAACATTTTTTATTTTATTTGCCCCCTTAATATAGGCATCTGAACCAATCCACACATCTTTGATGATATTTGTATTCTTTATTACCGTTCTATCACCAATCTTTCCATAATATCCCCTGCGTACATCAAACTTCTCTTCTGTGAATGTTAAAAATTTCTGTTGAATGATTTCATCATCTCTAAATTTAGACCATATATAGGCATCTCCTGGTAGCATCCCTACAAATGGAATAATCTTTCTTCCAGCATTTTCATTACAAACCTCCATCCAAATCCTCCGTTCTTCTGCCTCTCCTTCTTTTAAAATACCATTCCCAAATTTAGCAATATTCGTTGTGGTCAATTCATTCACATTCACTACCATCACATCATTGCCAATAATGAAATGTGATAAATAGTTAACATTATCTATTACCACATTATCTCCAAAATCACAACTTATTAATGTGCTATTGTACAAGCCAACCGGCATTTTTAGGTTGTGGTATTCTAAGCAAACGGGTTCTAATTTCCCAATTCTTATTAATCCAAAAAACTTACAATTTTTAACAAAATCTGGATTGAAAGCATCTGATACCAAAATATTGTTCCAATTGTCTGATGTATTGTTGTTTCTTACAAGTTTTTCAATCTCGGAAGCAGAAAGTTGTCTGTAATCTATTCCACTCCTGTTTTGAATATTTCTAAGATGGTATTCATCTTGATTGTTTTTCAAATAAATTGGAGGAATAAAATTATAACCTATTTGGTCAATTGGACTTTTAATAATGTTGTTCATAGATATCGAAGTACTTTTATTCCACGGTTACACTTTTGGCTAGATTTCTTGGTTTATCTACATCTAAACCTTTAAATACGCCAATATAATATGCCAATAGCTGAAGTGGGATTACATTTAAAATGGGTGCAATGATTTCATCTGCTTCTGGAACCTGAATTAAATCGTCTGCCAATTGATCCACAGAAGTATCACCTTCAGTAATAACTGCAATTACCAAACCCTTACGGGCTTTGATTTCTTGCATATTGCTAACTACTTTTTCATGGAATGCATCTTTAGTAGCAACAAAAACTACCGGCAAGTTGCTATCCACTAAAGCAATTGGACCATGTTTCATTTCTGCCGCTGGATATCCTTCAGCATGTATGTATGAAATTTCTTTTAATTTCAAGGCTCCTTCAAGAGCAACTGGGAAATTATATCCCCTTCCAAGATACAATGCATCGTTGTGGTTGGCATATTTTTCAGCAATGGTGCGAATATGTTCATGAAGTGTAAGTGTAGCTTCAACTTTTTCTGGCAAATCACTTAACTCACGCAGCAAGTGTAAATAGCGTTCTCGTGAAATGGTCTTTTTTTCTATGGCGATACGCAATGCCACCATTGTTAATACCGTAAGTTGAGCGGTAAATGCTTTTGTACTTGCTACGCCAATTTCAGGACCAGCATGTGTGTATGCACCAGCATGCGAAGCACGAGCAATTGAGGAACCTACAACATTCAATACACCAAATATTAAAGCACCTTGTTCTTTAGCTTTTTCGATTGCCACTAGCGTATCAGCCGTTTCTCCACTTTGTGAAATTGCAATAATTACATCACCAGGGTGTATAATAGGATTGCGGTATCTGAATTCTGATGCGTATTCTACTTCAACAGGAATTCTGCAAAGTTCTTCAAAAATATATTCTGCAACCAAACCAGCGTGCCAGCTTGTGCCACAGGCAACCATGATAATGCGTTTTGCATTCATCAACTGTTCTAAGTTGTTTTCAACACCCCGCATTTGGATCAATCCTTTATCAGCATCCAATCTTCCGCGCAAGCAATCATATATGGTATGAGGTTGTTCAAAAATCTCTTTCAGCATGAAGTGTTCATATCCGCCTTTTTCAATGGCAGCCAATTCCATATCCAATTTTTGGATGTAAGGAGTAACCGTTTCATTTCCTAAATTCTTTAAAATCAGTTCGTCTGGTTTTAAAATAGCCAATTCATAGTCGTTTACATAAACTACCTCTTTGGTATATTCAATAATTGGGGAGGCATCAGAAGCCAAAAAGTGTTCACCTTTACCAATACCAATCACTAATGGACTTCCCTTTCTTGCTGTAATAAGGGTGTCAGGAGTATCTTCATCCAATAAAACAATTACATAAGCACCAACAATGCGGCGTAATGCAATACGAACTGCCTCTTCAAGCGGACAATTGTTGTTGATTTTGATGTCTTCAATAAAATTCAACAACACTTCAGTGTCGGTATCACTTGAAAATGTATATCCTTTTTTGATCAATTCTTTTTTCAATTGGGCGTAGTTTTCAATAATTCCATTATGGATCATTGATAATTTCCCAGAATTAGAAAAGTGCGGATGAGCGTTTCTATCGCTTGGTTCACCGTGTGTTGCCCAACGAGTATGGCCAATGCCAATGGTTGCAGGAAGATATTTACCAAGAAGACTTTCTTCCAATTCGGCAACTTTTCCTTTCTTTTTATACACTTCAAGCTTGTTGTTGTGCAATAAAGAAACACCGGCACTATCATAACCACGGTATTCGAGTCGTTTCAAGCCTTTAAGGATTATTGGATAGGCTTCTCTATGTCCAACATAAGCAACAATTCCACACATGTTTATATGATTTTTAAAAAAAGATTTAGATAAATAACGGATAATCAATAGAATAAGCACATAACGTTATACTATTCAAAAAATTATACCAAATTACTTTCGTTAATAAAAAATTAGTTTTAAAAAAGTAGTTTAAAAACAACTTCATTTTTAGTTTAATTAATTGAACCCAATAGCTAAGTACAGAATTTAAAATAAAATAAAGATAGTTTCGTTTAAAAGATTCAAACTTGTTGCCATTGTAGTGCTTCAAAACTTTTCAATTTTATTAATTCAATAAAAAAACGTGTCAAATTTAAAAAGTTCACGATATCAGGAATTGGATAGTTTGCGTGGAATAGCGGCATTTGGTGTGATGCTTTTTCATTATAGCTTTGATTATTATAATTATAATAGGTTACCCAATAATATAAATACAGGACATTTTGCCTTTAAATATGGCTATTTGGGAGTACATTTATTCTTCATGATAAGTGGTTTTGTTATTTTTATGACATTAGAAAAAACAAAAACCATAAAAGATTTTATTGTTTCCAGATTTTCAAGATTATTTCCAACCTATTGGGTTGCGATTTCATTTACATTAATATTGACTTGGATTATAGCGGCACCTTTTCATATTGGCGCGTATACATTTTCACAAATTTTGGTCAATTATACCATGCTGCAATCTTTTTTTAGAATAGAGCATATTGATATATCCTATTGGACATTAGCTGTTGAATTAAAATTTTATATTCTTCTTGGTTTAGTTTTTCAATTCAAATGGTTAAAAAATATATTCTGGATTTGTTTGGTTTGGTTATTGGCAAGTGCTTTTGTTGCAGTTGTAAAATTTCCATTTGTAGAGGCGTTTAAATTTCTATTTTTATTATCTCATGCACCTTTGTTTATAGCAGGAATAGGATTCTACACTTTGAAAATCGCTACAGATAAACAGGAAGCCTTAAAAAGTCATATTTTAATTGTAGCGAGTTTGGCAGCAGAAATGTTGATTTTATATAAAATAAATTATGAGCAAGTTGTTTACTACAGTGTTTGTTTGTTTTTTGTGGTATTTTATTTGTTTGTTTATGGCAAATTGAAATTTTTACAAAATAGGATACTATTATTTCTAGGAGCTATTTCTTATCCATTTTATCTTTTACATCAAAACATCGGTTTTGCGATTATTTATAGATTGAAAATGGTTATAGATAATGATTTTTTTTATATTCCGGTAACTGTATCAATTGTAATCTTTTTGTCTTGGTTGATTTCAAAATATGTTGAAAAACCTGCGTTAAAGTATATAAGAGGAAAGTTTTAATTGTAATGGTTAATGGTTAATTGTTAATGGTTAATTGAGAGACCCCGTAAATTTTCGGGGTGAATTTGTTGTAACAGTGTGAATTTGGTGTAAAAGTGTGAATTTGGTGTTACTCCGTAGGGGCGACCACAAGGGTCGCCCCTACGGAGTAACACCAAAATGAATGTTCGAAAATAATCGGGGTGGTTGTAGGGGCGACCCTTGTGGTCGCCCTGTCACATAACCGTTTGTCCAATTTCACAAATGGTTGACCAATTTCACAACCGTTAGGAATCAGGAATTGAGGTATTGATTCTTCATTCCTAATTAATAATTAATAATTAATTTAGGGTTGCCCCTACGGAGTAACACCAAAATGGATGTTTGAAAATTATCAGGGTAGACGCCTTGTTTCACCAATATGAATGTTCGAAAATAATCAGGGTGGACGCCTTGTATCACCAAAATGAATGTTCGAAAATAATCGGGGTAGACGCCTTGTATCACCAATATGAATGTTCGAAAATAATCAGGGTGGTTGTAGGGGCGACCCTTGTGGTCGCCCTGTCACACCAAAT
>CAMBYC010000109.1 GCA_945871875.1 Sphingobacterium thalpophilum | reverse complement strand
AGGAAGATGTAAAATTCTTCATGCGTTATCCCTTCAATATGCCGGCTGCCGATGGTGGGGTAAGCAATGGAACAGGAATGCCGCATCCAAGGGGATATGGCACCAATGCCCGCGTTTTGGGCAGGTATGTAAGGGAGATGAAAGTCATTTGTATTGAAGAAGCCGTGCGAAGAATGACTTCCCTTCCTGCACAGAAATTCAATTTGCACAATCGCGGGTTGTTGCAAGAAGGTTATGCGGCTGATATGGTAATAATAGATGAAAATACCGTTTCCGATGTATCTACCTTCCAAAAGCCACACCAGTTTTCAATTGGATTACCCTATGTGATTGTAAATGGCAAATTGGTGATAGACAATGGAGTGCATAATGGAGCACGGAGTGGAACAGCCATTAGGAATTAGGAATTTAGAAGTAGGAATTGGGAATTGGGGAGGTTGTAAATTAACCCCCCTTCCCCAATTAACAATTATCAATTAACACTTAACAATTATTAAATCTATCTTTACAGATTATTATCTATCTATATGATCTTTGAAGAGTTGAATTTAAACAGATCCTTGCTTACGGCATTGGATGAATTGGGTTTGGTTGAACCTACCACCATCCAGCACAAGGTTTTCCCTATAGTAATGTCTGGCCGCGATGTATGCGGAATTGCACAAACTGGAACCGGTAAAACATTTGCGTATTTACTACCCAGTTTGCGCCAATGGAAATTTACTAAAGAAAAAGCTCCTCAACCTCAAATTCTTATTATTGTTCCAACCCGCGAGTTGGTGGCTCAAGTTGTTGAAAATACTAAAGCCCTCACTAAAAACATGAGCCTTATTGTTGTTGGCGTTTATGGTGGAGCAAACATCAATACACAACGAGACGAAGTTGCAAAAGGCGTAGATGTTTTAGTGGCAACACCTGGTAGGTTATACGACCTCCTTCTTAATGCCGCTTTCAAAACCAAGGGCATCAAAAAAGTAATTATCGACGAAATTGACGAAATGCTTAACCTCGGCTTTAGAACCCAACTTAAAAATATATTAGACTTATTGCCCCCGCGTAGACAAAACTTGATGTTCTCCGCTACCATGATTGAACCCGTAGAAGCTTTAATAAAAGCATATTTCAACGATCCCATTTATGTTGAAGCCGCACCTACCGGAACCCCGCTCGAAAATATTCTTCAATCTGCGTATAAAGTACCCAACTTCTATACCAAGACAAATCTTTTAAAATTGTTGCTCTCCGAAGACAATACCATGACCAAAGTATTGGTTTTTGCAGCCACAAAACACCTTGCCGATCTTTTATACGAACAAATGGATGATTATTTTCCAGGTGTTGTGGGTGTTATCCACTCCAATAAAGAGCAAAATCACCGTTTCAATACCGTGAAACAATTTAAAAATGGTACTTATCGCTTCATCATTGCCACAGATATTGTTGCTAGAGGAATCGACATTGCTGAAGTGAGCCATGTTATCAATTTTGATACACCTGCTGTACCAGAAAATTATATCCACCGTATCGGAAGAACCGGAAGAGCAGACAAAAAGGGCATCTCCATAACTTTCATCACAGAAAAAGAAAAAGAATTCCAAGATGCTATTGAAGGTTTGATGAAATACGAAATTCCTATTTTGCCACTTCCTGAGCATTTAATCATTTCTAATGAATTGATTGATGATGAAAAACCTAAAGCTCCTGTTAAATATATTGAAGTAAAACATGTAAAAAGGGAAGAAACGGGTCCGGCTTTTCATGAAAAATCTGCAAAAAACAGTAAAGTCAATTTTGTGGAAAGCAGAAAAGATAGAATGATGAAAAAATACGGGAAACCTAAAACTAGGGGACAAAAGAAGTAACATTTGGTGATTTCACCATAAAAATTTGGCTTTTTACTACTACTTTCTACAACGATTCCCCACAATTCTCCCCTACCTTTGAAGAATGAATGATTATTTGTCCGGGTTAAATGAAAAACAACGGGAAGCCGTATTACATATTGAAGGTCCATTGATGATTGTGGCTGGTGCCGGCAGCGGAAAAACCAAAGTTTTAACTACGCGAATTGCTCATTTAATGGCGAAAGGTATCGATCCATTTAATATTCTTGCACTTACTTTTACAAATAAGGCTGCAAAAGAAATGAAAGAACGTGTGGGACATATCCTTGGAAACAACGATGCCCGCAATTTATACATCGGTACTTTTCACTCTGTTTTTGCACGTATCCTCCGCCAAGAAGCTCCTAAAATGGGCTATCCTGCTAACTTCACAATTTACGATACGGACGATGCTAAATCTGTTGTAAAAACGGTTATCAACGAATTGCAATTAGACGATAAACATTACAAACCCAATACCGTTTACAACCGCATATCTAGTGCAAAAAACGCATTGGTTGGTGCCGATGAATATGCAGGTGATTATGGCTTACAACAAGAAGACGTTCGCTCTAATCGTCCAGCAACTGCTCAAATTTATAAAGCTTATGTAAACCGTTGTTATAAAAACGGTGCTATGGATTTTGATGATTTGTTGCTCAAATTTTACGATTTACTTACCGGATTTCCTGATGCCTTGCACAAATACCAGCATAAATTCAAGTATATTTTGATAGATGAGTATCAAGATACCAACCCCGCTCAATATGAAGTGATCAAATTGCTGGGTGCTGCTTTTGAAAATGTTTGCGTTGTGGGTGATGATGCCCAATCTATTTATTCCTTCCGCGGTGCTACCATCCAAAATATACTTCAGTTCCAAAAAGATTACGACAATGTGCATACGGTTAAGCTAGAACAAAACTATCGTTCTACGCAAAACATCATTAACCTTGCCAATGTCGTAATCAGCAACAATAAAGGTCAAATTCCAAAGGAATTATGGACTAGCAACCAAGAAGGCGATAAAATAAAACTGGTTCGTACGGCAACCGATAACGATGAAGGTAAATTTGTTGCAGATTCCATCAAAGAACAAAAGCTTCGAAACCATTTCAACAATAAAGACTTTGCTATTTTGTACCGTACAAACGCACAAAGTCGTGCTTTTGAAGAAGCCTTGCGCCGAATGAGTATTCCTTATACCATTTTTGGTGGTATGAGTTTCTACCAGCGCAAAGAAGTTAAAGATTTTATAGCTTATTTGAGAATTACTGTAAACGGACGTGATGAAGAAGCTTTAAAAAGAATCATCAACTATCCTGTTCGTGGAATTGGTAAAACCACAATTGATAAGTTGGTTTTGGTTGCCAATGACAGCAATTTAACAATGTGGGAAGTGCTTTGTAATGCTGGAATGTATGGTTTTAAAGGAAATACCCTTGAAGCCATTGATACATTTGTGTTGATGATAAAAAGTTTCGGCTCAATGCTTGAATCTAAAAATGCTTACGAAGTAGCGTTTCATGTTGGAAAACAAACCAATATTGTAAAGGAACTTTTTAACGATAAAAGTACAGAAGGCATTCAACGTTATGAAAACACCCAAGAATTGTTGAATTCGATTAAAGAATGGGTTGAAAGTCCAGATAATGACGAGGGTGAAGTACTTTCTAAATCTTTGGGTGCATATCTTCAACAAATTACTTTGTTGACAGATTCTGATCAAAAAGATGAAAATGCGGATACGGTAAAACTAATGACGATTCACGCCGCAAAAGGGCTTGAATTTCCTTGTGTTTTTGCCGGTGGATTGGAAGAATCGCTTTTTCCTAGCGGGATGAGCATCAATACAAGAGAAGAATTAGAAGAAGAGCGACGATTGTTTTATGTGGTAATAACGCGGGCAAAAACTAGACTTTGGATTTCTTATGCCAACACAAGGTATAAATTTGGTCAATTGGTTCAAAATGAGCCATCTAGATTTATTGATGAATTGCCAGAAGAATATTTGGATAGAAGTTTTGCAGGAGGAGGCATCAAAAACCAAGGAACAACAGCCAAAAATCCGGGATTAAGTACATCGGCTTATGACAGAATGAATGGATATAGAGGTTCGGACAATAAATCTGCTCCACAAAAAACTACGCCTTCATATATGCCACCAAAAACACCTCCAAAACAGGTTGAGCATATACCAAGTGTTGATTTTACCCCAAGTGATACTTCCCAATTACAACCCGGACAAAAGGTGGAGCATCAAAAGTTTGGTTTTGGAGAAGTAACCAAAATGGAAGGAGCAGCACACAACCCAATTGCAACCATTCAATTTGAAAAAAATGGTGAAAAGAAAATCATGCTCAATTATGCAAAACTCAGAATTTTAGAATAAAAACATATTACACTGATAATCAACTTTATGATACTATTTTTACCCTTTTTGATGTTGTCGGCGGTAATGGCTTTTGCTGAACCCAAAGCAATTCCAGAAGCTGACACAACATTAGAAATTCTAAATATTGATGAAATATCCGAGCCAAAAGCTTTGCTTTGGTCGGTTTCGGGTAATGGATTAACAGCACCATCTTACATTTATGGTACAATCCATCTTATTTGTCCAGATGATTTTAAAATATCTGCAACATTAAAAGAAAAGATAAAAGAGGCAAAAGAAATTTATCTCGAAATGGATATGAGCGACCCCTCAATGGTTATGAAAATGGCGGGGTTATCGATTATGAAAGAACATTCTTTAAAAGATTTGTTGTCAGAAACCGATTATAGAATATTATCAAAATATGTAACCGATTCTATAGGTTTACCAATGATGTTGTTCAACAATATGAAACCCCTATTGTTGATGAGTGCTTTATATACGAAGGTAGTGCCGTGTTCTAACCCTAAATCTTATGAGCAAGCATTTATGCAAATGGCGAAAGAGCAGCATAAAGAAGTAAAAGGGTTAGAAACTATTGAAGATCAAATGAGTGTTTTCGATAAAATACCAGATTCTGCAGAAGCACAAATGTTGGTAGAAATGATAACAACGATGCCAAAGCAAAGAGCGGAATTTGCAAAGATGGTTGAAGATTATAAAAAACAAGATATTAATGCTTTACAAGCGAAATTGAGTGAATCGCCTGAGTGGAAAGGATTTGAAGATGAATTGTTGGTTAATCGCAATAAAAATTGGATACCAATAATGAAAGCTGCAATGGTACAAGGCACACAGTTTTTTGCTGTTGGAGCGGGGCATTTGCCCGGGAAAGCAGGAATTATTCAATTATTTAAAGAAGCAGGATATAGAGTAGAACCAGTTGAAAAACAATAAATGATTAAATTTGATATTCAAAACATAAATTCTTTGTTAACTATAATCTACATTTAGAATTAAAACTTTTATAACGCATACTTGTTAATAAATTTGTAACACTTAAAATTGAAATTATGATCCAAACAGGAAGTCCAATGATCAGCATATATACAGAAATGACACCGAATCCGGAAACAATGAAGTTTGTTGCCAATAAACTTTTGTATCCAGGTAAAAGTATTGATTTTCCAGATATTGATTCAGCAACTCCATCGCCATTAGCACAAGAATTGTTTGGCTTTCCCTTTGTAAAAGCTGTTTTTGTTGCAAGTAATTTTGTTACCATCACCCGCACACCAGAAGCAGATTGGGATGAAATCAAACCAACAATTCGCCAATTTCTTAAAGAATTTTTAGAAGAAAATAAGTCTGTAATTTTTGAGGAGCTCGTTGTTGAAGAGAAGCAAGAAAACAATATGGTTTTATCAGACGATCCAGATGTTGTAAAACGCATTAAAGAATTGCTTGAAAATTATGTAAAACCAGCAGTAGAAATGGATGGCGGTGCAATTCAATTCAAAAAGTTTGAAGATGGCGTTGTTACCTTAATGTTGCAAGGTTCTTGCTCAGGTTGCCCTTCATCTATGATTACTTTGAAATCAGGAATCGAACAAATGATGAAAAGAATGATTCCAGAAGTAGAAGAAGTTATTGCAGAAGCTGAATAAATTTGTATGCAGGATGGATTAAAATTCATCCTGTCTTTTTATAATCTTGTACCATCGTTTTGAATCAATTTATACAAGGACTTCTACAAACCACTTGGCTTGAATTTATTGCCGTTTTTGCCGGAATTGCCAGTGTGTGGTATTCAAAAAAAGAAAATCTATTGGTTTATCCAGTAGGTTTAATTAACACAATCATTTACGTATACCTTAGTTTTTCAGCAAAATTGTTCGGTGAAGCCACTGTAAATTTATATTATACTTTCATGAGCATTTACGGTTGGTGGATTTGGGTAAAAAAAGACAATCAAGAACAAAATTTACAAATCAGTTATTCTACTAGAAAAGAGTGGCTTGTACAAATTGGCTTTTTCATAGTTTGCTACATTGCAATCTATTTTTCTTTAGATTATTTAAAAAAAGCATTTGCGCCTGGGGCAATTCCATGGGGTGATTCATTTGCATCTGCAGCGGCATTTACCGGAATGTGGTTGATGACGCGCAAGAAAATTGAAAACTGGTTTTGGTGGATATTAACCAATATTGCTTGTATACCCTTGTACTACGTTAAAGGATATGTTTTTACTAGTGTTTATTATTTTTTTTTATTGATTATTGCCATTTGGGGTTGGATAGAGTGGAAAAAAAAACTAGATAACAAAAATAGTTTTGGTACGTTTTTATCAAAAGATAGTGTGGAATGAAGAAAATTGTAATCATCGGTCCAGAATCTACAGGAAAATCTACCCTTTGTGCTGAATTGGCAAAATATTTCAATACGCTCTGGTGCCCCGAATTTGCTCGTGAATACCTTCTCCAAAACGGTACGCAATATACCCTTGAAGACCTCACCACAATCGCAAAAGGTCAAATTGCAAAAGAAGACAATTTCACTCAATTGGTTCAAGAACATTGGAAAATATCTTCATCACAAATTACCAATACACCAGTGTTATTGATTGATACCGACATGTTGGTTATGAAAGTATGGTCAGAATTCGTTTTTAATTCTTGTGATCACTTTATCCTTGATCAAATAGAAAAACGTAAATATGATTTGTATTTGCTTTGCAATACAGATTTACCTTGGACAAAAGACGAACTTCGTGAATATCCAGACTTAGAAACACGTCAAACGCTCTTCTTGATTTACAAAGAACTTTTAATGGTACAAAAAGTGCCATTTTTAGAAATTAAAGGGATGCACCAAGAGCGACTTGAAACTGCAATTGCCGGAATCCACCAATTTCTGCCTAATATTGTGGCATGAAAAGGCAATTGTTTTATGTAAATTGGTTGATTTTAAATCTTTTTCAGGCGGCAACTACTGGTTTATTAGATGATGAAGCCTATTATTGGGTGTATTCTCGTTTTCCGGATTGGGGATATTTTGACCATCCGCCAATGGTTGCCCTTTTAATAAAAGCAGGTTATACCATTTTCGCAAATCCATTAGGCGTTCGATTGTTTATTGTATTGATGTGTACCGCCACTTTATGGATGATAGATTTACTCATCGGAAAACGCAACGATAAACTCTTCTTTTCCATTGCTTTATCGATGTTTTTGTTGCAAATCGGCGGCATCTTAGCTGTTCCAGATTTGCCATTAATATTTTTTGTAGCCCTATTTTTTGTAGTTTATAAGCAATTAATAAAAAGACAAAATTTTTTATTTGGACTGTTGTTGGGTATAGTATCTGCACTCATGTGTTACAGCAAATACCACGGGTTGTTGGTTATCTTTTTTACGCTATTATCCAACCCACGTTTGTTCTTAAAATGGACAACTTGGTTGGCGGCTGTTACAGCAGGGCTATTGTTGTTGCCGCACTTGATGTGGCAAATCAACCACGGAAATCCATCGCTAAATTACCATTTGTTTGAAAGAAATGCTTTACAATATCAAGCAGAATTTACCATAGAATACATTTATGGACAAATACTATTAGCAGGACCATTAATTGGATGGATGCTTTGGTGGGGAGTGTTCAAATATAAGCCGGAAGATGAAATTGAAAAAGCCTTAAAATGGAATGTAATAGGCATTATGTTATTGTTTTTGTTGGCATCTTTCAAAGGAAGAACAGAAGCCAATTGGACAGTTCCTGTTTTTGTAGGGTTGATTGTGTTAGGGCATAGATACATCAATACAAATCAAAAATTAGAAAAGTGGGTTTATAAATTAATGATACCAGCTGTGGTTTTAATACTTGTGTTACGGATTTATATGATGAGCGATATAAAACCATTAAGTTGGTTTCCAAAAGATGAATTTCACAAAACCCGGGAATGGGCAAACGCTATACACGATAGTGCAAAAGGATTACCTGTCGTATTTGTAAATTCTTACCAAAAAGCTTCACAATACTGGTTTTATACTGGTGATACCTCATTTTCATTAAATACCCTCCAATACAGAAGAAACAATTACAACTTCTGGCCATTAGAAGAACGTTTACAAGGAAAAAAAGTAATGGTTGTAAAATCGGATAGGTCGGAAATATTTCCCAATGCAATTGCCAATGAAAGAAAGATGGTTCATTATTTTCTTGCGAATCCTTATTTCTCGTTTACGTCATTACAGTTGAGCAACGACAAAACACAAGAAATTTCCGCAGACAAAAAAACTTGGAAAACAACATTAGAACTTAAAACCATTCCACAAACCAAGATAAATTCATTTGCCCCAGGAAGTGATACTGCGCATATTTATGTTGCTTTGTTTGCCCACGATGACGATGTAGCGTATTTATTAAGAACAGAAACAACAGTAAATCAATTGATTAAGCAGAATAAAGTTCCATTAACCATTGATATTTCAAGTTTAAAAAAACAGAGTTACCGATACAAATGGGGAATTGGTTCTTCGGTGCCGGGTATGCCGAGTATGAATAGTGTGAGTTATAAGTTGGGGTTGTGAGGGTCAAAAATTTGTAAGTACTAATCATCAATTAAACTAGGATCAATAATTTGATTTTTCCCATCTTTAAAAACCGCAATTTTTTGATTGTTTTTTATTTTATTTTCAATCAATTGTTGTGATGCTATTTTCAAAGCATCTATTATTTTATTTTGTAAGTCAACTATTATTTTATTTTCCATGATTAATACAATTAAAGCTTTTACTATTTATAATAACCATTTTCTCGTCCTTAGCCTTTTTAAAAATTAGTTCGGGTATTTTTGTGGAATTATCAAAACAATCTCATAAAGGTAAATATAGTTTTAGTAAGTTGTTTATACCTCTATGATATCTTCGTTCTATAATTTCATTTTGTATATTATGTCCAGCTTCCTTTACTCTTAAAGCTACTCTATCTTTTGCTAGTTGAATATTATTTAACCAAAAAAATAATAGAGTAACCATATAATGTTTCTGTTGTGCTTTTATTATAGTTTGGGTAAATGATTTTGTAGAAAGTGTTGTTTCAAAGGCAAAATTGACTCCCTTATTTAATAATTCGTCAATTCGGTGCAGCATATCCTACCAGCTTCAAAGCTCACATTTTCAGGTTGAAAGGGAGAAATACCTCTAGCAATTTCATCTGCATTTACAAATTCGGTACAATCCAAAATTTTTGGTAAAATACTAAATGAAGCTGTAGTCTTTCCAGTTCCATTGCATCCTGCAATTATATAAAGATTTTTAGTACTCATTAATTTTTGGAATTAAATTAAATTTGAAATAAACTTAGCTTAAAATTCATTGAAATATAGATATAACTTTTAATATTTAATTTTAAAATTGGTAATTAAATATGCCTTGTACTTTAAATTATAGTGGAATTTTTTCTTTTTAACAAGATCTTACCTCTTCCCTAACAAACCCTTAATCCCGTCATCACCTTCTAAAAAACCCATTTGTCTAATTACCCATTTAGACCTAATAGATACATATCTGGAAACCGGCTTTACTGTATATCTTTTTGGATTGGGTAAAGAAGCTGCAATCATAGCAGCTTGTGTTCGGTTTAATTTTGAAGCGGGTTTATTAAAATATTTCTGGGCTGCTGCTTCAATGCCATAGATACCTTTACCCATTTCTATTACGTTAAGGTACATTTCAAGGATTCTCTGCTTACCCCAAATCAACTCAATCATAAACGTAAAATATACCTCCAATCCCTTCCTTAGCCATGAGCGATCTTGCCACAAAAAAACATTTTTCGCTACTTGTTGACTAATAGTTGAAGCGCCTCTTATTTTTTTAGGCTTTTTTTCATTGTGAGATAAAGCCCTTTCAAT
>CAMBYC010000108.1 GCA_945871875.1 Sphingobacterium thalpophilum | reverse complement strand
GAGCCCAGAACTATCGCAATATATATGATTCATCCTTAAAGCTTATGCGTGGCAGACAATTGGATGGCAAGTTTCAAAATTCATTTAGTCCATTTCGTTGGGGTGGTGAATTTGTAGAGGGTAATTCTTGGCACTACAGCTGGAGTGTTTTTCAAGATTTTAAAGGATTGTCTAATTTAATGGGTGGTGATACTGAAATGGTTAATATGTTAGACAGTGTGTTTAATATGCCTCCTGTTTTTGATATCGGTGGTTATAGAACCGTAATTCATGAAATGATGGAAATGCAAGTAATGAATATGGGTCAATACGCTCATGGAAATCAGCCCATTCAACATTTAATTTATGTGTATAACTATTGCGGTGCTCCTTGGAAAGCTCAATTCCATGTTAGAGATGCAATGAATAAATTGTACAAGCCAACGCCTGATGGTTATTGCGGCGATGAAGACAATGGTCAAACCAGTGCATGGTATGTGTTTAGTGCAATGGGATTTTATTCTGTTTGCCCTGGCTCAACTCAATATGTAATAGGGTCTCCTTTGTTTAAAAAGGTTACACTCAACCTTGAAAATGGTAAACAATTTGTAATTAATGCCCCAAACAATTCAGAGCAAAATTTATATATCCAATCTGCTTTATTAAGAGGTGCATCGTACAATAAAAATTTTATAAACCACGCCGATATCTTGAAAGGCGGAGTATTTAAATTCAATATGGGCGATAAGCCCAATCTTAAACGCGGGACATTAGAATCTGAGAAGCCTTTTTCAATGTCAAAGTAATCCCACATTACACATTATAAATTCTTATTCAAATTTGGGGCTAAAGCCAATCTACAATAACTTTAAACCCCAAGCTGAAGCTGGGGGCTATTAATTGACTAATTTTCTATTTCTCTTTTGTGAAATTTGGATTAATTGTTTCAATTGCTGTTGATCAATGGCCATTTGTCAACAGCTCTTTCTAGTAAAACATTATTGAATGTTGTTATAACCCATTTTTGTGGAGGTGCATTTAAATCATATTTTACAACCTGCTCGTTTGGATAAGTAAATTGATGACTTAAAAGATCCTTATTAGCATTTAAAGACATAAGTTTTTTCAGCAATGCAAGGGGTTCAGCATTTTCATCAATAAATATCAACCCACAGGCTGGAGTAGAAAACACAACCACATTAACATTGTTTTTTGCTTGATATACTGCCCAATCTTGTTCTTTTGCTAATGGATTATATGCTTTCGGAACATGAACAGGACCAGCCACACATGCAAAGTTTTTGTACACACCAGTATTGTTCCATTTCATGAAATCATTACCCGGACCTTCCAAATGAAAACAGTCATTTAAATTTTTGGCAGAATCTTCTAAGAATACAGTAATTGGACGCGTTACAATTTGCGAATAATATCCACGGTTTGCGCCTCCTGCAGAAATAAGAAAATGTTTGCCTGCAGCGTAAATTTCAGGTGTAGATTTTTTACCATGTCCCAATTGTACAAAATAACCATCTCCTTTATTGATAAGCATTTCTACTACCTGATCTGCCACACGATAAGGTAAACACGCTGCAAAAACCGCATGTGCTTCATTGTTATCAACATTGGAGATGAAATTGGGTATAGGAGCATAACTCATCCAAGTATTTATAAAAATGGCGTGATAATCTGTTTTGATATTTTGAATCCCTACTTTTTCATATCTACGGCGCATAGGGGGATAATGTTTAAATTGAAAACTCCCGAGTGCAAAAGTCCAATTGATGTAATCCAAAACGGCTCTGGCTTCATTTTTTATTTTGTCTGAGCCAAACGCTTCTAAATTTAGCAGTGCAGATATCGTGTAACCTGCATAAGGTATAGAATTGAATTCATATAAGCCATTATCTCTTAATTTCGATAACAATGTTGACAGTTCGTTTTCTAATCCATTTGTTTCGTTATTGTAATATGGATCAGCATTTCCGTGTAAGTTAATCCATCGATTCTTCAAATATTTAGATCCTTCTGTCATCAACAAGTGATTTTCAGTTTCAGGAATCAATCCTAATGTGTTTGGAGCAGTATATCTAAATTTATTTCCTTGTTCTGTAAGCAATACATTTAATAGATAATCTTTGGTTTTAGGATACAATACATCGGGTTGGTCTCCAAATAAATATAAAATAGTAGTCAACTGAAAAATGGTGAAATCATAATCTCCCTTTTTATTGCCTTTCCAAGATGTGCCAGATACGCCCCAGGCAGTCAATTGCATAATGGCAGTATTCACAATTTCTATATCTTGATGCAACTTTAGTTTTGCCAATAAAATGCGTATCGCATTGTTTTTACCACTTAGACGTTTAAATGGAATTTCTCTGTTTGCCCAATTCTTTAATACAGCATCTCCAAAAGTAGAATGTGTATTCCAAACAAGTTTGCATTCAATTGGGACAGTATTAAAAGATTTTTGGGCTATTGAATCGAAAGATGCTAATAAAAACAAAAAGAAAAGTGTACAAAAAAACTTATTCATTAATATCAATTGTATTTTTTAGCAGTTTTATTCAATGCATATATTGTAATTACATTCCAAAATCACTAATACCCGTATAATTCCAAGGTTTTATATTTTTTAATTCAGATTTTAGGACTTCAGAAATATCCAATTGCTCAATAAATGTTGTTATGCTAGCTTCATTGATAACGTTGCCTCTTGTTAATGCTTTCAATGCCTCATAAGGTTGTGGGTAGTTTTCTCTTCTCAATACAGTTTGAATGGCTTCTGCAACAACAGCCCAATTGTTTTCTAAATCTTCTCTTATTTTTGTTTCATTCAACAACAATTTTCCAATTCCTTTTTCTAATGATTTGATTGCAAGAATGGTATGGGCAAAGGGCATGCCAATATTCCTCAAAACAGTTGAATCTGTTAAATCTCTTTGTAATCTTGATATAGGAAGTTTTGCGGAAAGGTGCTCAAACAATGCATTTGCGATTCCAAAATTGCCTTCAGCATTTTCAAAATCAATCGGGTTTACTTTGTGTGGCATTGCAGATGAACCCACTTCTCCCGCTTTTGTTTTTTGTTTGAAATAATCCATTGAAATATACGTCCACATATCCCTGCATAAATCAATTAATATTGTATTGATGCGTTTCATGTTGTCAAACTGTGCAGCCAGATTATCGTAATGTTCAATTTGGGTGGTAAATTGTTGTCTTTGTAAACCTAGTTTTTCTTCGCAAAAGGCATTTGCAAATTCAATCCAATTGGTAAGAGGAAATGCAACCTGATGGGCGTTAAAGTTTCCAGTAGCGCCACCAAATTTACAGCTATATGGTATTTGCTGTATTAAATTCAATTGTTGGGTTAATCTTTCAACAAAAACCATGATTTCTTTGCCCAAAAGGGTAGGAGATGCAGGTTGTCCGTGAGTGCGTGCCAACATTGGAATCGCTTTCCACGAATTAGAAAGATTTTTCAACATGATATTTAGATTCGCAATTGCTGGATAATATTCATTTTCTAGGGTTTCTTTCCAAAGCAAAGGAATAGCTGTGTTGTTGATGTCTTGTGACGTTAATCCAAAATGCACCCATTCTTTGTATTGTCCCAATTGCATGGTGTCCAATATTTCTTTTAGAAAATATTCAACTGCTTTTACATCGTGGTTGGTGGTTTGTTCGAAAGTTTTGATGCTTTCAGCATTTTCTAATGAGAATGTTTCAAAAATGATGCGTAAAGATTTTTGGCTTGAAGCATCCAATTGGAAGAATTTATATTCAGCCAAAGCAATAAAATATTCAACCTCTACTCTAACACGGTATCGAATTAAAGCATATTCAGAAAAATATTCCGCCAAATGTTGTAATTGTTTCCTGTAGCGGCCATCAATTGGCGAAATTGCTGTTAAAGCGTTTAAATCCATACAATATTGTCTTAATTTGCATCAAATTTACATGAAACCGCGTGGATAGGAAAATAAGGATTGGAGCAGTTAGTTATTTAAATACGAAACCATTGATTTATGGTTTAAAAGATAGGCATATCAACAATGAAATGGAATTGGTAATGGATTATCCTGCTAAAATTGCACAGATGCTTTTAGAGGATGAAATTGATATTGGGTTGGTTCCTGTGGCCATCATCCCTAAATTGAAAACGCATTTTATTCTGACTAATTATTGTATTGGATGTGATGGAGCTGTTTCATCGGTTTCAATTTTTGCTGAAAAACCTATTGAAGAACTTACTACAATATTATTGGATTATCAATCGCGCACTTCCGTAATGTTGGCAAAAATTTTGGTAAAACATTATTGGAAATTGAACATTAATTGGGTTGAAACAAATGGGGAAGATTATCGTAATCAAATAAAAGGAAATGTTGGTGGATTGGTTATAGGAGATCGTGCATTCCAGCAACAAAAAGTTTCACCTTTTGTATATGATCTTGGTGAAGCTTGGAAAAAGCACACCGGTTTGCCCTTTGTTTTTGCTGCTTGGGTAAGCAACAAGGAAATTCCTGTAACATTCATCAATGAATTTAATCGTACAATGGCATTTGGTTTAAATCATCTTGAGCAAATTGTTGCAGACAATAAGCGTGACGATGTCAATTTGATGGAATATTATACAAAGTTTATCCATTACCATTTGGATGATGACAAAAGAAAAGGTTTGGCGTTGTTTTTAAAATTGTTGGGGGAAGAGGAACTAGTTGGTTGATTGAGGGTTGCTCTTGCTAGTATATTTCGCCTTTTAAGGTTTATATGGTTTTGGGTAAAAAATGTATAATTTTTGGTTTATTATTAGTCTAGGAATTAAAACTTCAAAATGACCACTTTGAGGTCATTCATCCTGACCCTCTTATAAGGTGAGCGATTACCTGTTATGCATACATTAAATAAAACCCAAACAAAATAAAACATTCATTTTATTTTACAGGACAACCACAAGGGTCGCCCCTAAATGTATATTATAATTATGGAAGTCAATTTTAGAATTTCACACCCAAAGCCAAGCCGGCTCTTACACCTGCCCATGGACCGTCTACATCCATTTTAGCACTATTAGCCGTTACCGTAACAGTTTTTGTTACAAAGGGTATATCAATATCATTTAATTCATTAAACAAAGCTGATTGTTCTTGTGGGCTTAAAGAGGTACTTGAAATTCCAGTGAGAGAGCCATTGGCATTTCCAAACTGTGGACCAATAATCCACCAATCTAAGCTTAACCACTTATTAAGCGACCATTGGGTTCCCAAAAGCAATCCAAACGTTTGGGTTTTAATACTGCCAGCAACAGGAAAGGTTTTGGTTCCACTGGTTCCAGAAGTATAATCAACATTAATTTGTGAGGCATTGTATGTAGCAGATCTGTAGAATGGTGCGAAATAAAAGCCTCTTCCGTATCCTTTTTTACTGATGTAAAAACGTATTTCTGGTGTAATTGCTGTATTTCCAGTTTGCATATTCTGAATAACCTTAGTGGTATTGGGATCATTATTTCCTGCATAAGATAGAAGTGTAGATTGGAATGGTAGTGGCCCATTAGGCATGGTGCGATAGCCAAAAGCCAAAGAAATCCTCTTGCTAACGACCAATTCATATTGAAATGAATAGTTTCTAAGTGCTGCAGCAGGCAGGTTTACTTTGAAAATGTTTCTTGCAGGCTTGTCAACATTTTTTTTCTCTTCCTCTTGAGCGGAAAGAGATAATTGAGACAAAAGTAAAGTGGTGGTGATTAAAATGATTAGATTACGCATAGTGATTATTTATTGTAAGTTAACTATAATTTAAAAATAATATTTCATAGTATGTATGATATATTTCTTAACATTTTTCTTGTTTGAAGGATTAGAGATGATTTTCTATTGATGTTATGACAGTGACACTTTGCTCAATATTTTTACCCAAAATACAAATCACCAATTGTAGTTTTTCTATTGTAAAGCATCCACTCCACCAATACCATGCCCATTTTCTCTTGACGCCTGTCTTTTGCCCAAACGAATAACAATGCAGGATAAATAAACGGAAATGTTGTCCTTGATTACCCAATGGGAAAATAGCTGATTGAACCAATCTCAATTTTGGATCAAACATAACGTAGCCTTCCACATATTACAATTTTGAAATAGGGTGCATATTTAGTTTGTATCCCTAGATCATTCCAATTGAATATAGGTTAAACAAACAGCTTTCATATTTCTAACAAGCAATGCGAGAAATACAAGTACTATGAATTCAAATTGGAAAATTAAAAAGTGAATTCGAGGAGGGTTAAGATAAATGTTTGAAAATAAAGATGTACAACAAACTGGTGAAGTGCCTCGGAGTTCCGGTTTGAGTATTTCAATTGAATGGGTTGAGGTATTAATTTTTCTTGAGCATTTTGGAAGCAAAGTTTAAATTTATTTCAACTTGAGAATATATCTTTCAAGAATATTATTTATTTAAAGACTAATTAAACTTAGATTATGATACAATACAACATGCAATTAACAATATTTACAACAAATAAATTTGGTGCTATACAACTGGTAAGAACAACCGAAGCACTTGCCAGCTAGTGGTATAACCAAGAATATTTAAGATTCGAAATTAATAGAACACCTGAACTTCAAAATTTAGAAGTGTTGGAGCTAGCATTTATTTTCAAATTATTCAGGATACAAATTTTGAATTTATCGAAATGAAACATGCAAAAATTACCTATTTTTATCCTAAAAAAATTATAAAAAAGCTAATACTTACACCGCTATTGCTTATTAATTGTCTTATCATGGCACAAACAGCAACCGAGATAATAGGCAACCCAATTAGAATTGGGAATGTAGAGGTTGCACAATTTGATTTTCCTCAAAAGATGAATTGGCATAATGCGAAAAAGGCTTGTACTGAATTGGGTAAGGGCTGGAGTCTGCCAACAAAAATGGAGTTAAGCCTATTGTATCAAAATCAAGTTAAGATCGGTGGTTTTTCAACCAGCTATTATTGGAGTTCGACTGAAACGGGTATTGAGAATGCATGGAGACACAACTTTAGTTTTGGGATGAGTGGATTCATAGCCCACAAGGGCAATGAATATTTTGTTCGGGCTGTAAAGGTCTTTTAAGCCTACTGTAATTTTTACAATTTTTTTGCTGCAAGATTCAATTTGAGTTCTGTCTGTTCATGCTATACCGTTTTTGTTTACACGGAAACTAGATTAACTAAATTGTTTTGATATCCTTTAAAATAATCTAGTTTTGCTTACAAATCTTTTGAAATGATAATTTTATCCATCGTTGCTCAAATTTTAGTCGCATTAGCAATATTGATTATTTGGGTATTCCGGTTTTATAATGTTGAAAAAGAATTTCGGACTTACGGATTAAGCGACTTGACCCGAAATCTGGTTGGGTCAGCTAAAATAGCGCTATCAACCCTACTAATAGCTGGCATTTGGTATAAGGACTTATTATTTGCCTCTTCATTAGCTATGGCATTATTGATGTTAGCAGCACAATATTTCCACTATAGAGCAAAGCATCCCTTGCTTTACTATGTACTATCATTTATACTCTTAGTTCTTTGTCTCTTTATTGCCGCTGTATCAAAAAATCTGATATAAAGTGTATTTAAGCAACTTAGCATTAATTTTTTCGAGTATCTCATTTTTGTTTTACGGAATTAGTTATTTCATTTCAAAAAAAATGAAAAGCGAGTTTAAACGATTCGGACTAGAAAAATTTGGTACAACAACAGCAATATTTGAGATAATGGGTGGGGTAGGTTTAGTTGTTGGTCTAAAATTCAATTCCATTTTATTGTTATCTTCTGGTGGGTTAGCATTATTAATGTTTCTAGGTATTTTAGTTAGAA
This sequence comes from Sphingobacterium thalpophilum, assembly GCA_945871875.1. GTDB lineage: Bacteria > Bacteroidota > Bacteroidia > Chitinophagales > Chitinophagaceae > Pollutibacter. Next base: position 2,429 of record CAMBYC010000108.1, on the reverse strand, counting down.
TAAAAGTGAAGGATTCTATTTTGATAAGCATACCAGCCTTATTTTATATGCTATTGAATTTATATATTTTGTATGAAAATATAAGTTTAGGTTAGTGATATTTCTTGCAAATATTTTTAAGAATGCAATCTGAATCTATATAAGTTTATCGTCAAGTAACAGAGTAGAAAATCCACGCAAATAGACCACCTAAATCCAGCTAAACTGCCCCATGAACAAGAAATAAAGAATACGTTTGCAAAATCGGGGGACCGGCAAATAAAATTCATCTAATGATACTTTATTATTAAAAGTGACTGAAATAATACATTGGGTGCAAACAGAGAGTCAAGTATTGTTGCTTGATAAGTTTTATAGTATTAAAAAATCAAAACTTTGTGTTGGAATGAACTTAAATACATTTTTTTTGTTTTAATAAAAATTTTAACCAATGAATCACAAGAATGCATTTCTAGCAACATTTTGCTTATTCACTTTTCTAGTTTCATGCGAAAAGAAGGAAACTGTAATAGTGCCTTTAGTTATTAAGGAAATTTCAGTTTCACTAGCAGCTGCAAATGAAAACCCACAACCTGCAGGAAGAACTGAATCTGGCTCTGCTACTGTCAAAGTATTCAGTGATAATTCTATTACCATTGATGCTACACTTGTAGGACTTTCTGCCTCTGATAATCTCACAATGGCTCATTTTCATGTAGGCGATCCAGCTACCAATGGCCCTGTTGTGTTGGATCTGAAACCCACTTTCACAGGAAGTACAGTAAAAGCCACCCTTTCTGCAGTTCGAACATCTTTTATTGACAGCATAAAGGCAGGTACTGCAGATATATACCTTAACATACATTCTACGCAAGTTGGATCTGGAATAGTTAGAGGTCAGTTGTTTAACCCAGTTACGTTTGCTGCGAGTGTTTCTTTAGTAGGCGCAAATGAGGTACCTGCTGTAATAACAACAGCAACAGGTGTTGCACTTTTGAGGATTACAGCTGACAATAGACTCTACAGCAAAGTAACTGTGTCCAACGTTGAAGCCAATGATGCATTAACAATGTCCCACATCCATTCAGGAGCAGCTGGTGTTAACGGAAGCGTACTGATTGGTCTATGTAGCAGTGCTGCTGATTTTGGTGTAACCAAAATCAACACACCTTCACCAGCTGTAATAAATTCAATAAAAGCTGACGCATTATATGTTAACGTGCATTCTGTAAACAAGACTTCAGGAATCATAAGAGGTCAAATAAGATAAAATTATTGCTTCCGTATTAAAGACCACATGAGTTTAGTACTTATGTGGTTTTTTTTATTAAGATTATTTTGCTTCATTTTCATAAGGGTTCTTATCAAGCCCAACGATAAATATCAGTTGTTTTTTCTTTTGAGGTTAACCCAAAGTGAATGTATAAGGCAGAAAAGTATTAATTCAAATTACATGAATAAAGTGTAAACTCCAGCTAAACTTTCATTCTTATTCCATTTCAAATTGATACTTCAATGGTTGTATACAATTGTTTATGGAGTTTACTTAGCTAATGGTGAATCCCCATCCATATTTCAGTATGGGGATCGTTATTTATTTCAAATATCAGCTTTTCTTTCCATCAAGCCCCTATCTAATTTGTACTTTTGCTAAGCACAAGCTTTACTCCAGACGAAATCTTTAAAACAGGAAACGTTGTTGCATCTTTCTTTACCCTCTCAAGGGTTTCTGTAACTGTAACCATTGTAATTGGTTTTTGGTTAATGAAATAAAATTGGACAGATGTTGCATACCCGGAATATGCCCCACTTGCCAATTTGTAGGAGGGGTTTTGGGATAAATTGCCCTAATAGTACATTCACACAATGTCTAATTGAAATGTTTAAAATATGAAGATTGATGAGGGGGGAGTAACTGAAATGATTAACGAGGGGGAGTATTTTAAAGAGGGTGGGGGTAGTAAAAAAAGTAAACTTATAGATATAATAAGGATGATGGTATTATAGATTTACCAGCTAGAATAACTCAGTGGTAACATACAAGGAGTACATAGACCTCTTTCTTTTTTATATGGAATATGTCACATCAGTCAGATATGTCATATTCTAAATTATCCGATGAATGATTTATCATCTCAGAAGGTAGGGATTGAATGTGTTGACTAAAAAAAGTGGCAATGGATGAAGTATGGATTTATCCAATGTTTTCTAATTGTAGCTTGAATATTCTGAAAAAAGTATGCGAGTTATATACAACAAAAAAGGCTTTGAAAGTTAACTTTCTAAAGCCTTGATTATCAATGTGGGAGTTGACGGGTTCGAACCGCCGACCCTCTGCTTGTAAGGCAGATGCTCTGAACCAGCTGAGCTAAACTCCCATTCCGTTGTTGGGAGTGCAAATATAGTACAAGATTACATTCTACCAAAAAAAACTTAGCATTTTGTTTAGA
>CAMBYC010000107.1 GCA_945871875.1 Sphingobacterium thalpophilum | reverse complement strand
ATGCTGTAGTTAAATGTACCCGATGCCGTTGGTGTACCTGAAATGGTAATCAAATTGCTTGCCCAATTTGCTTTTACGCCTGCCGGTAATCCATTTGCACCCGCAACATTATCATTCGATATGCCTGTTGCCCCTGCTGTAGTATGCGTTACATTAGTTAATACGGTATTGATACATAAGGTTGGTGTGGAAGATGCTGCATTTGCTCTATTTGTAGCTGCAGTGCTAATACCTGTGGCACCACCGTGGAACACAAAGGCTGCTCCTTCATCCGTTTGACCGTTATCATAATTTTGTACGCCAAAAATGACGTCGCTATAACCGTCGCCGTTTACATCACCAGCTCCTGATACGCCAGTACCCATTTCAGCATTCGCCTGGTTCGATTCTATGACTGTTACAGCTGTTGTGTTGATACCTGTGGAACTGCCGTGGTAAAAAAATACTGCTCCTTCATCGTTTTCGCCATTGGCGTAATATCTTGCACCTACAACAACATCTTTGTAACCATCCCCATTTATATCTCCCACACCAGCTACACTAAATCCCATCCAAGCATCTGTTCGGTTCGATTCAACCCTTGCTGATTCAGTAGTACTAATTCCTGTAGAACTTCCATGGTATACAAAAGCAGCTCCTTCATCAGAATTACCATTGTCGTAATAAGCTGCACCAACTATTACATCGCTATACCCATCATTATTAACATCACCTGCTCCAGATACTGACCAACCCATTCTGGCATTTACTTGATTCGACTCTACCCTCGCAGCTGCTGTGGTGCTGATGCCGGTTGAACTTCCATGGTAAACAAAGGCTGCTCCTTCATTAGAACTACCATTATCATAATCATTTGCCCCAACAATAACGTCGCTATATCCGTCATTATTGACATCTCCAGCTCCTGCTACAGAAAATCCCAAATTGGCATCAGCCTGATTGGATTCAACCATTGCCGCCGCAGTGTTACTGATACCTGTAGAACTTCCATGGTATACTCTGGCTGCTCCTTCATTGGTTTGGCCGTTGTCATAATACCTCATTGCAACAATCACATCACTGTATCCATCACCGTTTACATCTCCTGCTCCAGATACCGATGCGCCCATTTCAGCATCTGCCTGGTTCGATTCCAACTTCCTGGCTTCTGTGGTGTTAATACCAGACGCACTGCCATGGTAAATAAAGGCAGCTCCCTCATTTGATTCGCCGTTTGTGTACCCGTGTGCACCCACAATAACATCGCCATAGCCGTCTCCATTTACATCGCCTGCTCCAGATACAGATCTACCCATATAGCCGTTTGCAACGTTTGATTGTACCATCGCTGCTGCTGTAGTGCTGATGCCAGAGGAACTGCCATGGTAAACATAGGCTACTCCCTCATCAGATTGGCCGTTGTCGTAATTCTCTACACCAACAATAACATCGCTGTAGCCATCGCCGTTTACATCTCCCGCTCCAGATACGGACGAGCCCATACGGGCATTTGCTTGATTCGATTCTACCATTGCAGCAACTGTGGTGCTGATAGGGTCAATGGTAATAGGATAAACGGCTTTGCTGTCGTCTACTTCAATGGAATAGGATTCGTTGCCGTTGAATTGCAAGCTAGCCGTTAAGGTTTTGCCATTGGCATCCCATACTTTTAAATCATTGTATTGCATTACCTGCTCTCCATTTAGACTAAAATCCAATGCCGATTGATTGACATTTACCTGCAATGAGGAAGTTACTTTAAAACCAATTGCGAGTTTTTTACCTTTCTCTAAAGGAGCTTTTACCACAAAATTCTGACGCATTCCTTCTTCTTGGTTATCGTATTGTACCGTTACTTTATCGGTAACGTATTCGGCTTTATTATCGTTTATCTTCCAATAACCCTCACCCCATTGGCTGTTGTTGTGATCAAAGCGTATTGCCCAATCTTCAATCGTTTTGTACTCACTTGCATCTGAATCCTGTTCGGGTTTTAAATCTTTCAAAGCAATTTTTGTAGTTCTTGGCTGTACAGAAAAACCATTGGCATCGTAGGTAAACCGAAGGTTGTTTTTCCTGTTGGGAGAACCTAATGCGCCTGATGATGCATCTTTCCTGATAAAATACTCGCTCTTACTCATCTCTTTTTGGATGGTAGCAAACCAGTTGGAGTTTTTTAAATCACCGGTATCCCCTAGGGCAGCAGGTTTTGTTGCTTTTACTGCAATTGGCTTCATCTTTTGCAATACCGAGAAGTCTGTGCTTTCAATGGATGAAGCAGTTCTAGTTGTTGGCTGCATTAGCAACAAAAAGCCTGCAGAGAGCAACAATAACACAGTTACACTTAAAACCAAACTAATTTTCAAATTAGAAATAAAGAACCTAAACGAAATCGATTTCATGTTTTTGATTTAAACATTGTTGTTAAAAAATAAAATTATAAATTTCAAGTATTGTCTAAAAAGACAGCTTAAAACATACCGCTTGGTTGTTCAATATTGGATCTGGAAATTCAATGGATAAACTCAATTGGGGGAATCGTGAATGAGTGGATTTTTTAATGCTTTTTACAAGTTTGCTCTTTTATAATTCGTCCAAAAAAAAAATCAAAAAGTTAACGCACAACAACTATTGCTAACAAATTGTCAAATTAATCCCAATTTTGTCCTAACGCTGTCCTAATTTTGTCCTATTGTTGTCCGTCTAACTTATAAATTGGAGTTCTGAGTTATGAGTTATGAGTTCTGAGTTATGAGTTATGAGTTCTGAGATTTGAGTTATGAATTATGAGTTATGAATTATGAGTTATGAGTTGTGAAAACAATTAACCATTAATAATAACCATTAACCATTTTGAAATTACAATTAAGACAGTCAAGCCCTGAAAGGGCGCAATTTACCAGCATAGGGCGAAGCCCTATGAATACAATTATGTCTATTTTTGTATATGATTATGTATATTTTTGATACAATTATGGCTATTTTGAATACAATTATTTCTACCTAAGAATACAATTATCTATATTCTATAACCAAACAAAACGATTAATCAATCCCAAAATTAACTTTTACATCGTTTATATGCTAAATCTATTCAAAAGGATGGCCTCAGGAACTGTTTAGATGACCTCACATGTAATTGCATTGCGTCATTTGAAAATAATCCATAAATATTTAAGTGAAAAGAATTCTGGATTTTTATAAATGAATAAAAATCATAATTTTATGCACCAAGCTATTAACTTTGAATTATGAAAAAAAACCTACTCCTACTTTTTTATATAACTCTTTTTGCACATAGCAATTCTAATTCGCAAACAGATTTGTTTAAAAATATCACAATCCAAAAAACAGAATTAAAAATTAAGAAATTTCAAGATCCCGTATTTGCAAAAGCAAGATTTTTTGAAATTTTATCAACCAATCCCAATTTGCCAGATAGTATTAATTATAGCATTTATAATGAAATCGGCGTTTGTTATGCAATGATTCAAAACTTTGATTCAGCAATTTATTTTACCAATAAGGCAATTGAATTAGTACCAAAAGTTGAAACTGAGCCAATAAACAAGAATTTAATAATTCTTGTGAAAACACTTGGCAATATGCATTCTTTTAACAACAATCCAAAATCAGCAGATTCTTGTTTTAAAATTGCCTTACAAATGTGTGATAAAGTACAAAATTCTACTAATGTCAAAATTCTTGTTTTGGGTGATTACTCAACCTATTTTTACAATCTAAACAACTATGTAACTAGTTTGAAATTGTTAAGTGAAGCAATTAAGCTTAATCAATTGGGACCAAAAATAGACAGCAACAAAACGGTTTTGCTAAAAGAGAAAATGGCTAATATTTATTTTGAAACCCATAATTACAATTTTGCTGAAAAATTATACTTAGATAATATTGCTTTTTTACAATCCGGAAATCATAGCCAACAACTGGCTAATAATTATACAGGTCTTGCAGCAACTTATCAACACAAAAACAATATTAAAGAGTCTAACAATTATTTTTCAAAAGCATTAACATTATATACACAAGTAAACAATGAATCTTATCAAAATTATTGTTTAATGAAATTGGCTGAGAATCAATTGTTAACAAATCAAGCTGCCAAAGGAGAACCAATGATCAAAAAAGCATTTGACCAGATGAGTGCAACAAATTCACCATTTTTAACTGAAGCAGCTCCAATTTATTTAAGAATACTTCATGCTACCAACAATGTAAAAGAAGCTAAAGCAATAATGCAGAATGATAATCTTATAAAATCATTAGAAACTAATTTTACTGAATATGCTCTAGACTATTACAACGCAACTTTGCCATTTTTATCAACTAACCCTAATGAGCTAAACAAGACTTTAAAAAGAATTATTCTTGTTTCAGATAGTGTAAACAACCAAGCCAACAGAAAAGATATTTTAGAGATAGAAGCAAAATATCAACTAACGATAAACGAAGAAAAAGAGGCTCTATTAAAAGCAGAAAACAAAATATTAGCACAATCTATTAATTTGAAAAACATTCAAATTGTTCTTTATTTGGTTGCAGGTATTCTCCTTTTAACATTCTTCTTTTATTTGATAAAGAAATATAAACAAAGAATTACCCAGCACAAACAAGAAATCAATATTAAAAATGAAGAAAATGAAAAACTACAATTAGATGCAGATAACTATAGCCAAGAAATGCTGAAGATGCAAGAAATTATAGAAACACAAAAAAACAATCTACTCCAATATATAGAAAAAATGCATTCATTAGAAAATCAAATTGCTTTTGCTACTGAAAAAAACTTATATCAAGAGAAAAATGTACTAGTAAAACAATTAGAAAAGTTAAAAACTGGAAACGAACATATTGAATTGTTTATGGTAAAATTTAATACTATTTTTCCAAAATTTAGTACAAGTTTACTTTCACAATATCCAAAATTATCCAATTCAGACTTACTTTTCTGTTCATTGATGAGGATGAACTTATCACCAAAAGAAATCGCAACTATTTTGAATATTGAGCAACAAAGTTTTTATAAAAAGAAATATCGTTTAGCTGAAAAAATTGGAATTTCAGATGTTGACCAATTTAATGAAGTGATTTTTTCAATTTAGTAATAGAATTGTAAAGTATGAGTAGGGGTATGAAACTTTCTACCCCTATATTATTTTAACCCATTGTTTGAATTAGGATTTAAAAGATATATTTATCAAACGTTGAATTATTCTTAAATCCAATAATGTAGTTAATCTTGGTCATTAATAATGCATAAGATTTATCCCTTTTTTTCTGTAATACAATCAATTCCTGATTCCTAATTCTCAATTAATAATTAATCTTGTAGTTCCAATTTTAAAAACCTCCCCGTATGGCTCTTCTTTACCTTTAACAAACCCCTTGGTTCCCCTTGGTACAAAATGGTTCCACCACCACTGCCTCCTTCCGGACCTAAGTCAACAATATAATCCGCAACTTTTACAACATCCATATTGTGCTCAATTACCAAAACCGTATTGCCCCTATCTGCCAATTTGTTTAATACATGCAGAAGATGGTCAATATCTTGAAAATGCAAACCCGTTGTAGGTTCATCTAAAATATAAAAGGTTTTTCCTGTGTCTTTTTTTGCCAACTCGGTTGCCAATTTTACCCTTTGTGCCTCTCCCCCACTCAAAGTAACCGCCGATTGTCCGATGGTGATATAACCCAACCCAACATCTTGCAACACTTTTATCTTTCTATATAAATATGGCACATTGGTGAAAAACTCTACCGCCTCATCTACCGTCATATCCAATACATCACTGATGGATTTGCCTTTGTACCTAATTTCCAAAGTTTCACGATTGTATCTTTTCCCATTGCATTTCTCACAAGAAACATATACATCTGGCAAGAAATTCATCTCAATTACCCGCATTCCACCGCCTTCACAAACTTCACACCTTCCAGCTTTTACATTAAACGAAAACCTCCCCGGCTGATAACCTCTTATTTTTGCTTCTGGAATGGATGCAAACAACTGCCTGATTTCCGTAAAAAACCCACAATAGGTTGCTGGATTACTCCTCGGCGTTCTGCCAATTGGCGATTGATTGATTTCAATCACTTTATCAATGGCTTCTAAACCATTGATTGCCTTATATTCCATCGGCTGAATCTTAGAATTGTAACAATGTCTGCTCAACAGTGGATACAAGGTTTCATTGATTAAGGTTGATTTTCCGCTTCCGCTTACCCCACTTATCACAATGAATGTCCCTAAAGGCAATCTAAGATCTACATTTTGTAGATTATTTCCCTTTGCACCAAGCAATTCGAGCATTTTGCCGCTTCCTGGCCTTGGTGCTGCTGGAACTTCTATCTTTTTCTCCCCTGTTATATACATCGCCGTTGCCGAACCCGACTTCAAAACCTCCGCCGGAGTGCCTTGGGCAACTACCCTTCCTCCGTGTTTGCCGGCTCTCGGACCAATATCTATCAAGTAATCTGCAGCCAACATGATGTCTTTATCGTGCTCAACTACCAACACACTATTGCCAATATCTCTAAGATTTTGTAACGCATGAATCAACCGCTCGTTGTCGCGCTGGTGCAAACCAATGGATGGTTCATCCAAAATATAGGTGATCCCTTGTAATTGAGATCCAATTTGCGTTGCCAATCTAATGCGCTGCGATTCTCCTCCCGATAAAGACTTGGATGGTCTATTGATGCTGAGATAATCTAACCCTACATCCAACAAAAAACGTACCCGCTCTCTGATTTCTTTTAAAATATCTCTAGCAATTGTGGTTTGTTTGTTTGATAACCTATCTTCAATCTGGTCAAATACCAAGGCAAGTTTTTGAAGGTTTAATTCGCTCATCTCGGCAATATTTCTATTGTCAACCTTAAACCATAAACTCTCTTTCTTTAACCTTCCTCCTCCACATGATGAACAATTCTTTAAAACCATGTATTTTTCTGCCCATTCTCTTACAGATTCACTTTTACTACCCCAAAAATAGCGTTTCACTGAATTTACGATTCCTTCATAACTATCGTCTGCCCAATCATCAACTTCATCAAATCCCATCGAAACTTCCAAAGATTCCTCTTGACTACTGAACAGAATTTTATTCAATTGTTCCTTGGGAAGATCTTGAATAGGTACTTTCAGACTTATTTTATTCTGCTTGGCATACTTTTCAATCTTCTTGTAGGAATGGGTATCCCTTGCTTCCCCTAAAGGATCTATACCGCCTTCTGCAATTGTTTTTGAACGATCAGGTATAACCAAATCCATATCGATTTGATACACTTGTCCGACCCCTTTACAATCTGGACAAGAGCCATAAGGAGAATTGAAAGAGAAGCTATTTGGAGATGGCTCTTCATAAGATATGCCTGTGTCTTCACACATCAATTGGCGACTATACCCTGTTATTTGTGATTCTTTTGATTTTCCTGTTGGTTCGGGAGCTACAAACATGAGCTCTTTACCCATTTTGAGGGCTTGTTGAACGCTTTGGCTGATTCTTAACTTCATGTCGGGTTCTACAATCATGCGGTCGATAACCACTTCAATATCGTGGGTTTTGTAGCGATCTACCTGCATTTTAGGCGTCAAATCTTTTACTTCGCCATCTACCCTAACCTTTAAGAATCCCTTTTTGCGAATTTCTTCAAACAGTTCGCGGTAATGGCCTTTTCTTCCACGAACCAATGGAGAAAGTATGGCAATTTTTTGTTCAGGAAATCTTGAATATATATTGGCAACAATTTCTTCTTCCGAGAATTTAACCATCTTTTTGCCTGTAGTATACGAATAAGCTTCGCCTATTCTTGCATACAACAAACGCATGAAATCATATATTTCTGTAACAGTACCTACCGTGGAGCGAGGATTTTTATTGGTTGTTTTTTGTTCAATTGAAATAACTGGCGATAATCCTGTAATTTGATCCACATCAGGTCGCTCCATATCTCCCATAAACTGTCGGGCATAAGCACCAAAAGTTTCCATATAACGTCTCTGGCCTTCCGCAAAAATAGTGTCAAATGCGAGAGAAGATTTCCCGCTGCCACTGATTCCTGTAATCACCACCAATTGGTTTTTAGGAATCGAAATATCCATATTTTTCAGGTTGTGCACACGGGCACCCAACACTTCTATATACTCCTGCATGGTGTAAAGTTAATTCTAAACAAGTGGAAAAAATATTTCAAATTTGGAATTTTATAAAACTACTCCTACATTTACATTAGTTCTTTAATTACTTATCCAGAAAGGCTGAGGGAAATGGCCCGTTGAAGCCTTGACAACCTGTTACATTTAATAAGGTGTCAAATCCATCCTGCACGAAGTGTAGGACAGATAAGTCAGTGTAAGCAATACACACTTTTTTACAAAAAAGTTTATATGCTCTTCTGACTAACGGAAGAGTACTTGATCAACACTCTTCCTGGATAATTATTTATTGACTAATTTTTTAATACTTAAAAATTTTTCAATGAGCAAGCTTCATTTCGACACGTTGCAATTGCACGCAGGTCAATCGATCGACCCTACAACAAAATCTAGGGCCGTGCCTATTTACCAAACAAGTTCTTATGCATTCGACAATGCAGCACATGCTGCAGATTTATTTGGATTGCGCCAGTTTGGCAATATCTATACCCGTATTATGAACCCCACTACGGATGTTTTTGAAAAAAGAATTGCAGCACTTGAAGGCGGTGTAGCTGCTTTGGCAACCGGTTCAGGACAAGCCGCACAGTTTTTGGCACTTGTAAACATCTTACAAGCCGGAGATAATTTTGTGTCCACATCTTATTTATATGGTGGCACTTACAATCAATTTAAAGTTGCGTTTAAAAGATTAGGCATTGAAGCAAGATTTGCCAACGGAGATAATGTAGATAGTTTTGTACCGTTGATTGATGCCAACACAAAAGCTATTTATTTAGAGACAATCGGAAATCCAAAATTGAATATTCCAGATTTTGAAAGATTTGTTCAATTGGCAAAAACTTATGATTTGCCTTTGATTGTGGACAATACATTTGGTGCCGGCGGTTATTTGGTAAAACCCATCGAATTGGGTGCCAATGTGGTTGTAGAATCTGCCACCAAATGGATTGGCGGACATGGAACAACCATTGGCGGTGTAATTGTTGATGGTGGAAATTACAATTGGGGCAATGGGAAGTTTCCTTTGTTCACCGAACCATCAGAAGGATATCATGGTTTGAAATTCTGGGATATTTTTGGCGAAGGCAACCCATTAGGTCTTCCAAACATAGCGTTTAGCATTCGTGCGAGAGTAGAAGGGTTGAGAGATTTCGGTACTTCACAAAGTCCGTTTAATTCGTTTTTGTTGTTGCAAGGATTAGAGACTTTATCGTTAAGGGTTCAACGCCACAATGAAAATGCTTTTGCGTTGGCAAAATGGTTGGAAGGCCATGATAATGTCAACTATGTTTGGTATCCGGGGTTAGAAAGTAGTCCATACCACGCGAATGCCGTTAAATATTTGAAAGGTAATGGCGGCGGGGTGTTGCAATTTGGGATTAAAGGCGGCATAGAAAAAGCAGCAGCCTTTATTGAATCATTAGAATTGGTTTCACACCTAGCCAATGTTGGAGATGCAAAAACTTTGATTATTCATCCTGCATCTACTACGCACGAACAATTGGGAGAAGCGGAACAGTTGGCGTCGGGAGTATTGCCAGATATGATTAGGGTAAGTGTAGGAATTGAATTTATTGATGACATTAAAGCCGATTTTGAGCAGGCTTTCCAAAAGGTATTTGCATAATTCACTATGATAGATTCTATCAATACGAGCCTTTTTCATTTTGATGAGCCATTTATATTGGAGTCGGGAATTTCTATTCCCGACTTCCACTTGGCTTATAACAGTTTTGGACAATTCAATCCGCAAATAAACAATGTGGTATGGGTATTTCATGCCCTCACTGGCAACAGCAATCCAACAGAATGGTGGCCAGGATTGGTGGGTGAAGGGAAATTGTTTGATCCTGAAAAACATTTTATCATTTGTGTAAATATGCCTGGAAGTAATTATGGCAGCATTCAACCGCTATCGGTAAATCCGACAACCAATGAACCTTGGTACCACAATTTTCCGATATTTACCACGAGAGATATGATTAGAATGTACCAACATTTGCAACACTCGCTTGGCATTCAGAAAATACATGTAGGGATTGGCGGTTCAATGGGTGGACAACAATTGTTGGAATGGGCTATAGAAGCACCCGAATTGTTCGAATTTATATTTCCGATGGCAACCAATGCTGTACATTCCGCTTGGGGCAGGGCATT
>CAMBYC010000106.1 GCA_945871875.1 Sphingobacterium thalpophilum | reverse complement strand
GAGAAATTGGGCGAAAACTATATTGTTGAAGCGTTTCGGTTGGCACAACAAGCTTCTCCCAAAGCTGAGTTGTATTATAACGATTACAATATTGAACAGCCAACAAAACGGGCTGGAGCAATTGCATTAATAAAAAAAATCCAAGCTGCAGGTGTGCGCATAGATGGCGTAGGAATTCAAGGACATTGGCGTATAAACCATATCCCTTTTAAAGCCATTGAAGAAAGCATTATCACATTTGCAGCACTTGGCGTTAAAGTGATGTTCACAGAATTAGATCTTGGTGTGTTGCCGAATCCATGGGATAAAGATGCTGCTGATGTTAGCCAAACAGCACAATACAGTGAAAAAATGAATCCTTATCCGAATGGATTACCTGATTCCGTGCAAACACAACTTGCAACCAGCTACGAAGAACTTTTTAAACTTTTTTTAAAGCATAAAAACAAAATTAGTCGCATTACCTTTTGGGGTGTTTACGATGGCCAATCATGGCTTAATGGATGGCCAATTAAAGGAAGAACCAATTATCCTTTGCTTTTTGATAGAAATTTTGACCCCAAACCTGCTTTCTTTAAGATTGTTGCACTAAAACGCTCGCATTGAAGGAAATACCATTGTTGTTTGGAGCGATCAAATTAAAAAACCCGTTTCAGTAAGGTATGCTTGGGCCGACAATCCAGAAGGAGCCAATCTATACAACAAAGAGGGATTGCCTGCATCGCCTTTTACAACCGATAAATGAGGGGTACAATAAACCTTGTTATTTATGTTAAACAGCTGAGGAATATTCTAATGCTTTTTCCCGCCAAAGAAGAAATTAGAAATTCAACAAATTGAGCAACAATGTTGCGTTATTAGTCTTAAATTGTAAATCAATTCTAGACATGTCCAATTCATTTTTTAACGAAATCATCTATTCTTCTAGTAATGAAGATACTGAATCAGAAAGGAAAGCACTAAAAATTAATGCCGATGATACCATACTTTGTATTACAGGAAGTGGTGCAAGACCGTTGGATCTTTTGGTAGATTCTCCTAAAAAAATAATCAGTATTGATTTTAATGAGACACAGAACTTTCTTTTAGAATTAAAAATTGCGGCATTTAAAGTATTGAATTATGATGAATGCATCCGCTTTTTAGGCATTAGCTATTCTACAAATAGACTAGAAATTTTTACTCGATTAAAGCCTCAGTTATCTGATAAAGCAATTGCTTTTTGGACACAAAACTTAAAGCACATTGAAAAAGGACCCTTGTATTGCGGGAAATGGGAACGTATATTAAAAGGTTTATTAAGATTGTCTTTTTTTAGAAAGCCTACTATACAGAAGCTTATACATGCTTCTTCAATTGAAGAACAAAAGAAATTATGGCATACCATTTCAAATCATATAACCTGGAAAGTCTTTTTGAAAATTATTTCCAATAGATTTATATGGATGTATATTATCCGAGAACCTGGAGCTAAGTTAATTCCCAAAACTTTTGATGTAAATAAATATATTAGTAGCCGTATTGATTATCTTGTAAATAACTTTTTATTAAAAGAAAATCATTATGCTAATTTGCTTTTTAATGCCAGTTATCTTGATTCTTGTATTCTACCACATCATTTACGTAAAGAGAATTTTGAGTTGATTAAAAGCAATATTGATAAAATTGAAATTACAACAGGTAATTTATCAGATTATCTTTTAACCCAGCAGCATAAAATATCAGCTTTTTCTCTCTCAGATTTTTCGTCATACGCTCCTCATGAAATGTACCATTCTATTTGGAAAAATATTCTATTTGCAGCTACTGATCATGCGAAATTTTGTGAGCGTTTGTTTCTGGTTAAGAGAAATCCTGAGCAACAATTTCATGAAATTAAAAGAGACGCAGTGTTAGAAGAGCAATTGTTTGTAGAAGATGAAGTTGCAATCTATACATTTTGTGTTGGGAACATTATTAAAAATCCAACTTTATGTCAATAATACTTATTACGGGAACTTCTGGTTTTTTAGGGGGAAGAGTAGCTAAACATTTTGCGGCAAGCAATTCAAATAGCACAATCATTGCAACAGCAAGGAGAGCAAATAGAAAAGAGGAGCTAGAAGAACAGGGCTGTCAATTTATAAAAGGGGATTTATTAATACCTTCTTTTTGTGATGAAATCACTAGTGATATAGATATTGTGGTGCATTGCGCAGCACTTTCTGCACCATTCGGAAGGTACAATTCCTTTTACGAATCAAATTACTTGGCAACCAAATATTTACTTGATGCGAGTATCAAAAATGGAGTCAAAAAGTTCATTTTTATATCCACTCCAAGTATATATTTTGATTTTCAAGATCGATTTAACATTAGCGAATCAGACATACTTCCTAACCCCCTTGTTAATCATTACGCTGCAACAAAATTATTAGCAGAAAAATATGTGTTGGATGCCAATGAAAAAGGAATCCAAACCATTGCCCTACGCCCAAGAGCAATTATAGGAGCTGAAGACACCGTAATCTTCCCGAGAATTCTAGTAGCATACAACAAGGGTAAATTAAAAATTGTTGGAAATGGTAAAAATACCTGCGACTTCACTTGTGTGCGAAACGTGATTGAGGCGATCATTTGTTCTATAAATGCACCAACTAGTTCTTATGGACAAGCGTACAATATTACAGATGGAATGCCCTTGTCTTTTTGGGAATCTTTAAATTTTGTACTCACTGCCCTAGATTTAATACCTCCCGTTAAAAAAGTACCTTTAGGATTAGCTCTTTTTGCAGCATCTATTGTTGAAATGAAATCAAGTTTATTTAAAAGCAACAAAGAACCATCTCTTACAAAATATGGTATTGGAATTCTGGCAAAAAGTATGACGTTAGACATTTCAAAAGCAAGAACGCAATTAAATTACCATCCTGTAATGACCACACATGAAGGAATAAATGAATTTATACAATGGTACAAGAACCAGCAATAAAATTGAGCTTATATGCTTCAGGATATTGTGAAGCACATGCAAGCGTTGTAAACCCTATACATGGTAAAGGGAAAACGAAATTCTATGCGGTATGGGCTTTGCTTCAAATTCCAAATATTGGAAATGTCTTATTTGACACTGGTTACAGTGATCATTTTCAAACGGCTACGCATAATTTTCCCAGTCGTTTGTATAGATGGGCAACGCCTGTTACACTGAATAATAAGAATTCTGCTAAAAATATTCTTAGAGATCAAGGAATTGACACAAAAGATATACGTTACGTTATTGTTTCACATTTTCATGCTGATCACATTGCCGCATTAGCGGATTTTCCCAACGCAACATTTATTTGTTCTACAATAGCTTACCAACAAGTGCAACATTTATCGGGCTTAAAGGCAGTCAGTAAGGGAATTATACATAAACTAATGCCGACTGATTTTAAAGATAGGGTGCAATTTATAGAAGATATTGCTGACAACATAACTGTAAATACTTACGGAATTACCGAATTCTCATTTCTAGGGTTACAAAATTTTAAACTATTGTTATTGCCAGGACATGCAAGAGGTATGTTAGGGTTTTATATCACCAACCCTGATAACAATATTTTATTTGCTACAGATGCTTCTTGGAACTACAACTGTTACCGAGCCGGTATTTTACCTTCAAAGATTGTAAAACTGTTTATTGATTCTTGGGATGATCTTGTGACTACTATGGAGAAATTAAAAAATATGGAGGAATCTGAAAAAAGAATTACAGTTCTATTTACCCATTGTCCAAGAACTTTAAACTTTATTTCAAATGAAGTTTAAGTTAAAAATTATCTTTTATTGGTTGAAAATAATTATGCTTCCTCGCTTTGATTCTAGGTTAGCGATTGAACGTTACCAAGCAAAAAAACTGAAGCATTTTGCACGCACTGTACTTTCTACATCGAAATACTATAATCGCTTTGTCCAAAATGGAAAATTTGACTTAAGTATTGTTCCAATGATTTCTAAAACAGCGTTCATGGCTTCATTTAATGAAATCAATACCCAAGGAATTTTATTAGACGAGGCCTTACATGTTGCCATTGAAGCCGAACGTTCGAGAGATTTTAAAAGCGAAATTAATGGAATAACAATCGGTTTATCTACCGGAACCAGTGGCAAAAGAGGTGTTTTTTTGGTTTCAGAGAATGAACGTGCCATGTGGGTAGCCTTGGTAATGAGTAGAGTGATAAAACCCCAATTTTTTAAACGACAAAAAATAGCGTTCTTTTTAAGAGCAAATAGCAATTTGTATAATGCTGTTGAGTCAAGTTTATTTGAGTTTAAGTATTTTGATATTTTCAAACCCATGCAAGAATTGTTGCAAGAACTTAATGCATACCAACCCGATATTATTGGTTCGCAACCCTCTGTTCTAATGGATATTGCTGAAGCTCAAAAAAAGCAGGCCATCTTCATTCAACCTATTCAAATCATTTCATTTGCAGAAGTTTTACACGAATCAGATAAAATAGAATTAAAGCATGTTTTTAATTCCAAATTAACTGAAGTGTACCAGTGTACAGAAGGTTTTTTAGGCTTTACTTGTGCTCAAGGTACAATGCATCTCAATGAAGATTTTATTCATTTTGACAAAGAGTGGATTGATGATGAGTTGTTTTATCCTATTATAACAGATTTTTCCAGACATAGTCAGCCTGTTGTTAAGTATAGATTAAACGATATATTAAAAATCAAAAAGGAGGTTTGTCAATGTGGTTCAAAATTATTGGCTTTAGAGAAAATAATGGGCAGGGAAGATGATGTGTTGATTATTTCTGGAAAAAAGATTTATCCTGATTTAATTGCCAGAAGGATTGCACTTAAAACAGATGCTTTTACAAAATATACCATTACACAAACAGGAAAAATGATGCTTACAATAGGAATAGCATGCGATCAAACCGTTTTTAATGCATTAACGACTGATTTTAAAACCGTTCTTGATTTGTTGTTTGAAGAATTTGGGATAACTGGAGTGAAATATGATTTTCAAAACAGCATAGATTATAGTTTAGGTAATAAATTGATAAAAATTAGAAGACTAAACTATGAGGATTAAAATACTAGCAATAGAAAAATATTTGCCTAAAAAACGTATTTCATCTGAAGAATTAGATAAAGTGGTGAATGGCACAATAGGAAGAATTGAGAAAAATACTGGAGTAAAATTTAGGCATCATGTTTCGGAAGGTGAAACAGTTACCCAAATGGGAGCTGACGCTCTTTTAAAAGCATTAAAAAAAGCATCTTTAGAACCCAAGGATATCGATTTACTTATATTTTCAGGAGCATCTTTCGATTATCCTATTCCACATAATTCTGTAATTATAAAATCAAAAATTACTACAGATGAAGTTAATTTCCAATGCTTTGATGTGGATAGTACTTGTTTGAGTTTTATGAATGCACTTGATATTGCACAATTGTATCTCCAAGCTGGGAGATACAAAAGAATTGCAATTGTTACCTCTGAAATTGCTTCTATAGCTTTAACGCCCAATGATGAAAAAGTATTTGGATTGTTTGGCGATGCAGCAGTTGCCATTTTACTCGAATCGTCTTCAACCACAGGCTATACACAAACCTTTGCCCATTTTAAAAATTTTCCTTCAGGTGCATTACAAGCATCCGTCCACATAGGAGGAGCATTAAACAGAGGAATTGGTGCACCCATATTTGATAAAGGATATTATTTTAATATGGATGGGAAGGGAATGATCCGACTTATGAAAAAACATTTTGACGGTTTCATTAATGAAATGACAGAACAGACCAACAATAGCATAAAAGATTTTGATGCAATCATCATACATCAAACAAGTAGGTATGGCAATGAGTTCTTTATGGAAAATTACCATCCTAGAATTGAACAGATGCTAAATACATTATCAATTTATGGAAATTGCATTTCGGCCTCCATTCCACTTGGATTAGAGTTGTTTATCAATAACAATCCAGATACCAACAATAAAAAGGTTTTGATTTTAGGATCTGGGGCAGGATTAAGCTTAGGTGCATTAATTCTAGAGTTTGATTAGATAATAATGACCACGAAGTGGTCAAATATTCATAGCATTTTCAATTTTAAATAAAACGACTCCGAAGGAGTCGTATGTATCATAATTCAATGAAAACATCATTTTATGAAGTGTAATTCCAGATGATTTATATAATATGTTTCTCCACCTAACTAATTTGAAATTCCTAAAACTTTATAAATTTATGTAGTTTTAGGAATTTCATCTATTTTTATACAATGCAAACAATATTGCGAAAGCTATATTTAAATAAACTTAATGTTCTAAAAGATAAGAATTTCATTAAAGTTGCGACGGGTGTAAGGCGTTGTGGGAAATCAACTTTAATGTTACAGTTTCAAGATTTATTGCGTAATGAAAACGACAAAGTTTCCATATTGTCAATCAATATGGATATGCCCGAATTTCGCTTTTTGGCAGAAGAAAATTGGAAAAACATATACGATTACATTATTAAGCATCTTAAAAAAGATGTAACCAATTATGTTTTTATAGATGAAGTCCAAAACGTTCCTGAATTTGAAAAATTGTTAGAAGGCTTGTACGTTCACCCAAATATCGATTTATATGTTACAGGTTCAAACGCTTTTTTATTATCCAGTGAATTAGCAACTTTGCTCACAGGAAGAGCTTATGAAATCAATGTGTTGCCTTTTTCTTTTGCAGAATATGTTGAATTCACCGGTAAAATTTCAAACCCTGACCGTGCATTTGCTGAATATATAAGTACAGGAGGTTTTCCCGAAGCTGTAAGACTTTCAGCAGACGGAAATCTTTATGCAAATGAATATTTACAAATGGTTTTCAAAAACATTTATGATAACGATATTTCTAAAAGATATACAATTTATGCCGAAGAATCATATCAAGAAGTTGTAAATTTCTTAATAGATTCAGTTGGTTCAAGTGTTTCAGCTGGAAATATTGCTAAAGTCTTATCAACAAACAAAAAGAAAATTGACAACAAAACGGTGGTAAAGTATATAAATACCTTGGTAGAAGCCTATTTGTTTTATAAAGTAAATCGTTATGACATTAAAGGCAAACAACATTTGGCAACTCAAGAAAAATATTATTTGGTCGATTTAGGATTTCGCAACGCATTACTTGGAATGGAATTGGCAAGCGACGCAGGACATTTACTTGAAAATATAATATATCTTGAACTAAAACGCAGAAACAACCAAGTTTGGATTGGCAAAACCAATAATTTAGAAGTTGATTTTGTTGTTCGTAACAACGAAGGGTTTACACAATACTTACAAGTTTCGCAATCTGTACAAAACCCAACTACATTGGCACGTGAATTAGCACCATTTGAAAGTATTGCAGACCATCATGAAAAACTATTGATTACAATGGACTACGATACAGGTACATACAATGGAATAAAGAAAATAAACGCGATAGATTGGCTTACGAATAGCTAAAATTTAGTACGAATAATCATAAAACTTCAAAGCAATCTTGGAACATCCATTTAAATTAAACTAGCACCTAAACAAAAAAATTCGGATCCAAAATTTGAGAAACTAGCTTTAAGTTTACTGTTTAATTCTAAAGAATATTGAATTAACTTTGTAGTCAATAATTTTCATTATGACAAGTTTAAAAATAAATGTAAACAAACAGCTTGATGGCTATTCATTTAGTATCGCTCCTTCTGTTCGTGAGTTTATAAAGAAGCTTTTTCCTAACTCACATCCTGCAAACAACATTTTTGTTTCCTACGATACAAAAAGTGACTTTGCATTATACTATGGAAAACTTGAGCATTATATATTTCCCGCTTTATTAGGTATTGACAACGACAATGACCTTAAAAAGATTGACGAAATTGAATTTGTGGATACACAAACAGGAAATGCATTGCACAAGGTAATTCCACATGACTAAAAAGTTTAACCAATATTTAGGTAAGGCGGGACATTTAGCTGTTATGTCTGAATTTTTAATGTTAGGTTGGAATGTTGCAATTCCTGAAGTAGATATTGGAGATGACATTTTTGTTGTTCAAGATGACAATGGAACTTTGAGAAGGGTTCAAGTTAAAACATCTACTGCCACTATACATAAGAATAGTTTTAGCGGACAGTTTAATGTTTCATTAAAGAATCTAAGGAACATTTCAAATATATTAGTTCACTATATATTCATAATTAGACTAAAAAATCATTGGTCAAAACTTTTAGTCATTCGACAAGACTTTCTTCTTGATCATTTTGAAAACAATAAAGTAGGTTCAGAGCACAATGGTAATATTACTTTTTACATTTCTTTTATAGGAGAAAATGCAGAATGTTCAGGGCAAGATTTCACAAGATATATTCAGGATTTCTCAGACTTTCCCTTAATTAAACATTAAAACAATTGGTTAATTGTTTAGCAAAAAAAATCGGATCCAATAGTATGTATTGAATCCGATTACCAATTAGTAAATCTTAAAATCATTTTGTACTGTTCTCCGAAGGTTTATTAGAACTATTATCAAAGAAAGCACTCCAATCATCGAAAATCAATTTTGTTCCAGGAACATTTTCTTCGCTTAGGAACCGGCAGTTTCTATACAATGTCATAGAATTTTGATAGAAATCATACCCAACTAAGCGATTGGTTTCTGTAATTTCCTTGATAATCGTTTCCAATTTTTGG
Organism: Sphingobacterium thalpophilum; assembly: GCA_945871875.1. Lineage (GTDB taxonomy): Bacteria > Bacteroidota > Bacteroidia > Chitinophagales > Chitinophagaceae > Pollutibacter. The sequence goes on along the minus strand of CAMBYC010000106.1, from coordinate 1,704 downwards.
ATGGAAGGAATAAAACAATCCATCATCTTTTTTTGGGTTTCCCACTCTTCTACGTTTAAAAATGGTGGAATTAAAACTGGATAATTGTGGCAATCTTTGTAGATTTTACTTACAAATTTTTCAGTTTCAGGTCCAACCTTTCCAAACTTAAGGTTTTCCTTTGCAGTGAGCTGAACAACCTTGTTTTTCAATTTAGCCTCCAATTGGTTAATGAGGTCTTGAATCTCTGTCAATTCAACCTCTGTGAATTTGACACTGGACTGTGATTGTGGTACCATGGTATTATTTTTTTAAATGAATAATACACTGAATTTAAGCAGTATATGGTTAACATCTATACAAGAAAATGTTAAATGGAATTAACAATTTGTGGTTTTAACAATTCATTTGCAATTGAAGTAGAAATAAATAATCTCTACGATACTTTAATTGGTAAAGAAATACAAGTGTAAAAATTGTTTTGACTATCGATGATGAAGAAGTGGTCAACTATCAATAGTTTAATACATCAAATTGAATCGATTACCAGTGAGTTGAATAAATTGAATACATTTTAAGGACATACAATAGAGGTAAAAATAATATCATTTGATTGGTTACTAATAATATTAGAAGCTACCACCACAATTTGAATGGTTACTAATAATATTAGAAGCTACCACCACAATTAAACACAAAATACGCAATAGGAAAATATAAAGGCGTTTTATAATAGCCCCTAGCTTTAGCTAGGGGTTTATGGCCATTTTTGATATGGCTTTAGCCACAAAATTTGCTTTTCAACTTCTAATGCTTAATTCTGGGCTTAAAAGCAAATGCATAAAATGTGAAAAGTTTCAATATCAAAACGGTATGAAACACGAGGATAAAATCCAAAGGCAATTTGGGTATATAGAACGACTATCTATAGCCACTCCAATTGTAATCCAGTTGAAAATGATACTTATTGCTGTTAAAGCAGATTAGCAACATATTTAGTAATAGCTTACCTTTTATTTCTACTATATGATTATCCTATTTCAAAAGAGATAATCAGCTATTTGAACCATCTGGGTAGGCACGTTGGACTTGGGTGGTAGGCACGTTGGACGTGGGTGATAGGCATGTTGGACGTGGGTGGTAGGCACGTTGGACGTGGGTGATAGGCACGTTGAACGTGGGTGGTAGGCACGTTGAACGTGGGTGGTAGGCACGTTGAACGTGGGTGGTGGGCACGTTGCACGTGGGAGGTAGGCACGTTGGACGTGGGTGGTAGGCACGTTGAACGTGGGTGGTAGGCACGATGGGCGTGGGTGGTGAGCATGTTGAACGTGGGTGGTAGGCACGTTGAACGTGGGTGGTAGGCACATTGAACGTGGGTGGTAGGCACGTTGAACGTGGGTGGTGAGCATGTTGAAAATGCTAGATAATCCTTTTAGGATAAGATCAAAACTAGTATTAAATAAATGCTGTATTTGTTGAAACGCGCATAAAAAGCTTTTATAATATCATGTAGTGGAGGTTAAAATGGTGTGGTTGGCAATAACATATCCATGCACGTTGAATTAGCTGGAAGGTGGTATAGGAGAGGGGTTAAGAGGATTAAGTAAGGTATAGGGGAGATAAATATATGTTTTATTTAGTAATTCAATATGTATGATGCCAGTTGATAGGGTTCGTTTAAATAAACAATTGTTCTGGAAAAAGATTTGGCTAATTAGGAGC
>CAMBYC010000105.1 GCA_945871875.1 Sphingobacterium thalpophilum | reverse complement strand
TGGAAAAAACGCTGAAATTGACCCCCGAGTTTTGCTCGAAACTGACCCCTTGAAATTGGTCGAAATTGCCCCCCTGTTTTCGGAGCAAATTGACCCCTTGAAATGAGATTAACATAAAGTTGTTGAGTGGAGGTTTTAACCATTGAACTTGCGTTGCGAAAGCAATGTAAAAATGGCAAATAAACCAATCACTATGAACAAAATTAAGCAAATTATTAAAAGTTACGCTCAAGGCCGTGGCACTAAGCAAATCAGTTCCATGACTGGAATTGCAAGAAATACAATAAAGGACTACCTGCGGCGATTTAGAACGACAGGTTTGAGTTCAGAGGATGTTGAATTAATGTCAGAATCAGCGTTAGCGGTTTTAATTATGGGTAGTACTGACCCTATTGTAGATGCAAAACGTCATTCAGAATTGCAACCATTAATCCCAGAAATTACAAAAGCACTTCGTAAAAAGGGAATGACGATGCGCAGGCAATGGGAGGAATATAATTTAAAATTTCCGAACGGTTATAAGCATAGTCAATTCAGAAAATATGTTCGAGAACATCTTCAGAGCAAAAATTTGTCAATGCATTTTGAATATAAGGCAGGGGAAAAGATCTTTGTTGACTATGCAGGCGATCATTTGTATATAACCGACAAAGAGACGGGAGAGCATACTGCGGTAGAGGTTTTTGTAGGCATTCTTTGTTGCAGTCAATACACATTTGTAGAAGCCAGTTTAAGTCAAAAGAAGGAAGATTTCATTGGTAGCTGCCGCCGTATGCTTGAGTTTTATGGAGGCTCAGCTAAGGCAATTGTTCCAGATAATTTAAAATCTGCAGTTACCAAAGGCAGTAAATATGCACCCATATTAAATGAAACCTTTGAAAACTTTGCAGAGCATTACAGCACTACCATACTACCAGCAAGACCTCGCCATCCCAAGGATAAATCGCTGGTTGAAGGAGCTGTAAAACAAATTTATCAGCGAATATTTACTCGATTGGAGTCCCAAATATTTACAAGTTTAGCAGAACTAAATGCTGCAATCGTTATCGCGTTGGAGTATTATAACAGTCTGCCTTTGCGCGGAGAAGACAGCCGATTTAAACAATTTGAAGAGTTAGAAAAAGGTGAACTTTTAGCGTTGCCCAATCTACCTTATGAAATGCGCCAAACACGCCTGTGCACAGTAATGAAGAATAGCCATGTATGCCTGAGTGATGACAAACATTATTACAGTGTACCGTGGAAATATATGGGTAAAAAGGTAAAAATACTTTACAATGAATCAACGGTGGAAGTGTTTTACAAATATGAGCTAATTGCTACTCACGCGAGGGAAAAGATTAGACACAAATACAGCACAGACAAAACACATTTATCTACTAGCCAGCAATTTGTAACAAGCTGGAGTCACACTTTTTTTATTGATGAAGGCAATAAAATAAGTGCTGAAGTAGGTTCCTATCTAGAAAAGCTGATGGAGTCGCGCAACCATGCTGAACAAGGTTACAAGTCGTGTTTAGGGATACTAAATTTGGGCAAAAAAGTAGGTGCAGAGCGCCTAAAACAAGCATGTATACGTGGCAACGAATATCAGGTATATAACTACCAGATAATCGAAGAAATACTGCGTAAAAAACTGGATGGAGTAGATACAGAAATGGAAAGAATAAATGAGGAAAGTGCTACTCCATCTCATAAAAACATAAGGGGTAAGGAATATTACAGTTAAACAATTTAAAAATAAACACACAAAATAAATGAACACACAAACACTCGAGAAAATGCGTAAAATGAAACTGTATGGCATGCAGCGCAGCTTTAAACATGCCACCGAAACCCAATCACTCGCTACTTTAACACCAGATGAGTTGGTGAATATGCTAATAGAAAATGAATGGGATGACCGTCAGAACAGGAGTCTGGAGCGAAGTATAAAGAATGCCAAGTTCCGCTACAAATCCAGTCTTGAGGCTATAGATTACACAGCAGAAAGGATGTTAGACAAGAACCAGATACAACGACTGGCAGACTGTACCTTCATTAAAAAGGCAGAAAATGTTCTGATAACTGGAAGCACAGGAACGGGCAAAAGTTACCTGTCGTGTGCTATCGGCAATCAAGCATGTAGCCTTGGGTACAAGGTGTATTATGCCAATGCTTCAAGACTATTTGCTCAATTGAAGATGGCAAAGGCAGACGGGTCAGTGATGAAAGAAATGATTAAAATAGAAAAACAAGATCTATTAATCCTGGATGATTTTGGAATACAACCCTTAGACACACAAAGTCGAATGCTGTTAATGGAGTTGGTCGAAGACCGCCATGGAAAGCGATCTACGCTGTTTACCTCGCAGTTACCCGTGCAGGTATGGTACGAGGTCATCGGAGATCAAACACTTGCAGATGCAATCCTAGACCGTGTAGTACACGATGCACATAGAATAGAGCTAGGTGGAGAATCATTACGTAGAAAACGCAAAATACAGGAGGAAAATATATAAATTTGTGTAATGGTTAAACCCCATACATCAGCTAAAAATCTCCTCTTAACTTTAGGGGGTCAATTTGCAGCGAAGTTAGGGGGTCAATATGAACGCTGTGTGCATCTATCGCCAATATCAGGGATTCGTTTGTGAGCTTCCAGCCAATGTTGTATGATAGAGCGATTAGAATTTGATTCTAATGGCTACAATTCCAAAAATAATGAATACTCAAATAGTCAATTACTATAATAATTTCTGCGAGCTAGAGCTAAATTTGACATTATGGGCAAGACGATAAAATTCATTACAGTACTACTACTTATCAGTTTTAAAACTATAACGACTTCCTATGCTGTTAACGACACTATTAGGCAATCTCATAGTGCAGTAATGAATCAAGATTTTTCGAATAAAAAGTCGGTCTTCCTAAAGTTTGGGACGCCTTCAAATTCATCATCGTTTGAAAATATCGAGAGTTGGTATTACAAAATTGGAGAGGAGACCAATAAAGTTAGTAGAACATTGAACTTTACTACTGGTACAACTCACCAAAACTACCTAAACCCATGGATGATTGATATTTTTAAATCAATAGAAAATACGGAGCATAGCATCAGTAATCAAACAAGCAATAGTAAAACAACGGAGACTTATGTTAAGTTTTGGTTTGTAAATGATACGGTTGTGAAATGGGAAACATTGGGGGTTGATTTTTCAAGAAACTTAATCAGGCCCCACGTTCCATCTGCAGGAGAATACCTATTTTTTGATGCAGAAAATCAATTATTGATTCATTCGCATATTTCCAAATTAAGACAACTAAATTCTGGAATTAACGGTCCGATGAATTATTTAGAATTGAATAGCTGGTTGGATAATCACCCAGATTTCAATAAGGCATTCCTACCCACAATAGACGATCTAAAAAAGTTGTATTGTTCAAATTCCAAATTGAGAAACTCTTTATCCGAGGAAGGTTTGGTTGTTTGGAGTGAGACCTTAATTGAAGGTAATTATCTTCTTTGCCTTAATTTTGAAACGGGTGCACTGACGAAATGTGACAAAGATTCAAAAAATTATTTTGTACCTTTAGTTGCAGTTCCTTCGCTTTAATTGGAGTTTTGTATTTGGCAAGAAAAACCACCTTAGTGGGATAATACGGAGATGCGGTGGGGGCAATTCCAGACAAATGGTGGTTGAGTTATTTGTAGTAAATCGCAAAAGGGCATCAGCCAACACGGATTTTGGATCAAAGAATTCGATTCTGTAGGTGGTGATACTTACTTCACCGATTTAGGTCTTAATACCTCTTTCGGCTTGTACGAAATCGCCCCTTACAGCGAAGGCATTGTGGAGGTGTTTGTGGCATGGAAGAACCTTAAATAGTTGTTAGTTGTCAATTGTTAGTTATGAATTATAAATGGTGAATTATGAAGTGCTTTCATCACTTAAAAAATCACAAAAAAAAGGGTCGCTTCATAAGAAGCAACCCCTTTGAAAATAGTCCTATCGACAGATTATTGAAAATAGGTTAAGGGCAAAAATTTATCCAATTGATTTTTGGGTACTTTTGAGTTTGAATTGATTTCAGATTGCGGAAAAAGGAAACGTTGCGGCATTTGCGTTCCTGTATTTAACGGCACCCCGATTGCATTCTTAGTTCTACGTAAGTCGCTGTAGGTTTCAAGTTGACCAAATAAACTAGCGTATTTTTCAACTAAAATTTCCATTCGCAATGCTTCGGTGGTATTGGTACCTTGAACCATTTTACCGGGTCCAAAATCTGCCAAATCATATGCATCATACAAACCGTTGGCAAACGTACCTGCATTCGTAGCACGAACATTATTTAAATGTTCCAACGCTTTATCGTTATTACCCAAACGCGACGCACATTCTGCTAAAATCAGTTGATTCTCAGCATAACCTACTACCGTGAAACCATTGGCACTTGCAAATATACCATCTAAGTAATTGGGATCTCTAGTTGAATAATTATCGGCTGTTCCTGAAGAATAATAGAAAGCAAAACGGGCATCTTCATTGGTTTTTGCATTATGACGCTTGGTAGTACTTGCAGAATCTAACAACGTAGATAAATACGAATTCTCACACGTCATGTAGCCACCACGATTCCAATAACAGAAATCGAAATAGAGATTCCAAGCGCCTAGAACATCGGCCGAATGATTAGATTTCAAATCTTTACCGGCTGAAACTCCATTTGCGGCTGCGGCTGCAGCACCACTATAATCGCCTTTGCGCAAAAGCGCACGGGCCTTTAGTGTAGCCGCCACTTGACCCCAATCCTGACCCCCTTCATAAGCACCACTGTGGGCATTAGAGCCAGCGACATACCGTGCTGCACTATCTAATAATCCGATACAATACGCATGAACATCATCCATATTGTCGTATTTAGGTTCTGCGATACCATTGTTGCACGCTTCAGACTGTGGAATATCTCCCCAAAGACCCGATGCTGTTAGCAATAAATTCGCCTCCGTAATAGCAGCAACTGAATGCAACACCATATCGTTAGATGCCTTAGCTCTGTCTTTAATAAGTCTGCATTGGGCCACGCCCTCAGCGTACAAAGTACCCCAAACATTATCAAAGTCACCAGCCGTATAACTGTATTGATGTAAGGATAAATATTGGCGGTCAGCGCCCGTAAAATATCCAGAGAAAATACCGGCCATTCGAGCTGCTTCACCGCCATTTACTAAAACGTTGGCCAATTCAGCACCGGTAATCATCAACCGCCCTTCAGAACCACTAAATTGATTGGGATTCGTGGCATTGATTTCGGTCATATCCTTCTTACACGCGTTAAACAATAGCATGATTGCAAACGCTGTAGATAATAAAATACTATATTTTTTCATTTTGATACTTATTAAATTTTGATACTAAGGCTAAATACATAGGATTTCGTGCCCGGATTGTTGAAATAATCCAAACCGCGACCGTTTGAAACCCCGGTCAAATTGGTTTCGGGATCTAAGCCCTCAACATTCGTCCATAACGCTAAGTTACGACCAGTAAATCCGATACTTGCACCTGGAATATGCAGGGCGCGTAAAACGTTTTTAGGAAGATCATAACGAATGCTTAATTCACGAAGACGGAACCAAGATGCGTCGTAGATGAACTGTTCCCCAACGGGACCAAATCCACCACCATTGGTTGTGTACCAACCTTGATTCAACCATACATTTCCGCCACCAAAGTCTTCCAACTTACCTCGAACGGTATAGGTTCCATCGCTATTGGGATCTACCAAATCTGCGGCCGTATTACCGTCATAATCTTTGATGGTAGTACCTTGTTCTGCAGACATGATAAATTCTTCCCCAGTTTCTTTGGAAACCCCAAAGTAATTCATAACGCCATAGGTACCGCCCCACATTTGGTTGCCTTGACAGGCTTCAAATAACACGTTTACGAAAAGACCTTTATAGCTAATATTGGTACCAAAACCGCCTTTCCATGTAGGATTGGGATCGCCAAGAATACCTTCTTCTACATCCGGTTGTGGGAAGCCCTCGGCATCTAACATTAGAGCTCCACTTTCATTACGCTTCCATCTTCCACCCCATAAAGTGCCCATCGCTTCACCCTCAACCGCGCGAGAAGACACCCCTGTGAAACCCGCCAAAAAGATTGATTTAGACCCATTCAGATCCTCTACTATATTTTGGTTTGTTCCGATATTACCATATAGATTCCAATTGAAGTCTTTTTTCTTCATTAATTGAATATTCCAATCAAGTTCATATCCTGTATTGGAAATAGTACCTGCATTTAACCACTTATTGGTAAAGCCCGTAGATGCGGGAACTGCAGTAGCCAAAATAATGTCGTTGATCGTATTGGTATAATACGTTGCTCCTATAGAGATTTTGTTATCCAAAAACTTCAAATCCGCTCCTATTTCTAATTCCTGCTTCATTTCAGGACGGATATCCGGATTTCCGCTTGTTGTACTGCGATAGATTGAACCCCCAAAATAAGAAGCATCTAATAGCTCACCCCATCCTGAAGCAGAACTTGCGCTTACATAATTCGTTCCTGTAATGTATGCCGGAGGCGCAACGCCTACACGACCCCAAGAGGTTCTTAACTTACCATAAGAAAGCGTTGGGATTTTGATATCGCGGGTGAATTCGTAACTTAAACTGGCACTTGGCGACCAGAAACGATTGGCAAAGGTACTTGAGGCCTCTGCTGCGGTAGCCAACTGTAAGAATACTTTGTTATCATAATCAAAATCAAACATACCATAATAGCGATCATTCAGTGTACGAGAAATGCTATTAAATGGCGTCATATTTTCATTGGTCGCATTAAAAAATCCGAAGCGATCCTGATCCGTAATAATAAAGTTTATGGCAGAGCCTCCAATTTGGAAGAAATTCCTATCCGTGTACAAGTAACCCAAAGTAGCATCTAAATTAATTTTATTCCCAATTTTGTGGGAAGATTGATTTATAAAATGCATACTTAATTCAGACTCGGTAATTAGATTATCACCAAATGAACCCGTTGAAGCACTAGCCGCGGAACGATATGGGAAATAGGTAATCCGGCGGTCTGTTGATTGATCATACCCCACACGAGCAATGAAAGTGGAATTTTCTAACCATTTATATTGCAATTCAGGCGTTACTATAAAGCGGGTTACATCACTGGTATTGACTTGCTTATTTAACGTCCAACCTGGATTATTATAAGTAGGAGCAGCACTACCCATATAATTGCGATATCCGCGATGCGAGTTCATCGTACCCACTCCAGCCGCATTATAATAGGTGCCAAAATAATCACTATTATCAAAGTCGGATGGTGTTCTCAAATATCCCAAATAAAGTCCGTTTAGATTCGAACCCATCTGAACGCGATTCGAGAATACCTTAGCTACGGTATTTTTAAGCGAAAATGTTAGTTGAGAATTCACATTATAATCAAAGTTCAAACGACCTGTAGTTCGGCGATAATCAGAATTTCCCGCCAAAATACCATTTTGATTCCAGTCGCTGGCCGAGAAATACACCCCTCCTTTTTCACTCGCAGAAGAAATCGATATATTATTGTTCCACGTAACACCCGTGCGGAATACCTGATCCCGATTGGACTGGTTATAGATGGTCTTGTCTCCCTTTTCTGTAATAGGATATTGAACAGATCCATCTTCTGAAACAAATTTAGCGCCACTTTCGTTCACTTTATCAGTTCCAGACCTGTCTGCGATTTTATCGCCCCAACTTAAGGCATTGTTGGCTCTCCACGCCCCATTTACGCCTTGTCCGAAGCGCTCTTGTTTTTCAAATTCGCGGTTTACCTCATCTAGCGACAAGGAACTGCTAAATTCGATGTTCAACCCTTTTTTGCCTTTTTTGGTTGTCACCATGATAACCCCATTGGCGGCGCGTGTTCCCCAAATAGCAGCGGCCGCAGCCCCCTTTAATATTTGGATATCTTCAATATCGGCCGGATTGATATCATTCAAACGCGATTGTTGAACAACCCCGTCTGTCCCACCCCCTAAACTTGAATTACTAACAGGCACCCCATCAACAACTATTAAAGGTTGATTGGAGCCCGTAATGGTATTCTGTCCGCGGATTTGAATGTAAGCCCCAGCCCCTGGATCACCTGTAGAGCGGGTAATTTGCACGTTTGATGCCTTACCCGTTAATGATTGAATCAAGCCGCTTTCCCCCGAAGTGGAAATCGCCTTGCTTTTAATTTGTGAAGTTCCATACCCGATTTTACGCGCACTTTTTGATAAACCGGCGGCGTTGATGGAAACCTCCTCCATAAGAAGTGTGTCTTCTGAAGCTGATTGTGCATAGCCCAATGTTGGTAGGGCTAAAGCACTAAAAGCTAATAAAATACACTTCGAAATTGAATGTGATACTTTTTTCATACGATTGGTGTTTTTGGTTCTCAAAATGCAAGTAATAGTATTTTTTTTACAAATCAAAACGAGTATCTGTCGAAATTAATAAAAAAATAACCAAAAAAAATAGGATTAATAATCAAGAAGCCAGTATTCAAAGGGCTTTGCACATATCAAAAAAAATAAAAACTAAATATATGGTATGTTGGGATCGTCTTTGAAAACCAGGCCGTCGGGATATTCTTTGTTTCGACCGTTATTGAGGGCAATTAGGGTGTTTTTGCTGTAAGGAAGCCATTCCACGTCGTTGTAGATTTCGACGGTTTCTTCCGATGGAAAAACCTTGTAGTCGAAACGCGTAGTGTCCGTGGAGATGTAACCCGGATAGTAATATATGATTGCCTGCGTTTTGCAAAACCGGATTTTTTCAATCATGAGAAATTTGCCCAAAGAATATTTACCGTAATCGGGATGAATGATGTTTTTTAATCCCATGATGGCGTATTTGCCGAGGTCGAAAAATCCCAAAGCGATGAGTTTACCTTCATGACGCACCGTAATCACTTGGGTATCGAATTCACTTAAACCGTTTTCATCGGCAAAATACGAAAGTTGAAATTCCGTTTCAAATGGTCTTGTACTTACATACAATTGCGCCAATTCTTGCATTTCTTGGGTGATTTCGGTCAATGCAGCACATTCTACCGTAAACTGTTGGCATTTTTTGGCTATTTTATGGTGTTCTATGTTTTTTATTTGGGGGATGATTATTCGCAACCAAAACACCCAAAACGCCGAATCTTCGGTACCAGCGACGTAAGTGGTGAACATGTGTTGGTTCATTCTGAAATAACCATTTGCAAGTAAATCATCGAGATACTCACCTGCATAACCATGTTCGCCTACCCACTGAATTTTCATTGTTACCGTGTGGAATTTTCCTTTTTATTGAATCTTACGTTCAACACCATTCCCAATACTACCAAAACCATGCCTAAATATTGATAGATGTTGTACGATTCATTAAACAGCAGCAAGCCAAATCCAGTGCCCCAAATAATGCCTGAATAACTGATGGCAGATACAATCTTTGTTTCCGCTTCTTGATAGGCCCGGGTCATGAAAAACTGTCCCACCTGAGTAAAAACACCTGTTAGTATCAACCAAATCCATTCGTTGTTTTGGGGGATGTGCCATTCGCCCCAGCCGGCTAAATTCAAGGCCAGAACCAAAGGCATTGACACCAGTGGGAAATACAAAACCACCACGTTTGGGTTCTCTATCCCTTTTAACCTTCGAATGGTATTATACGCAAAAGCAGAAAAGAATGCCCCACCCAAACCGGCTATGATGCCGTCGACAGTGATGGTTTCAGAATAACCGTTTACCACTATCACTCCAGCAAACGAAATGACAAAAAACAACCACTGTATGTTTCTGATTTTTTCATCCCCCAAAAGAAGAGCCAAAACGGTAGTGATTATGGGGGATAAATAATGTATCACCAGCGCATTGCTCAATGGCATCACTTGAAGGGAATAAAAGTAACACAACAATCCCATAGAACCGAAAAAACCGCGCATTAATAGCATTTTGGGATTCTTTCCGATGGGACTTTCTTTCTGTTGAAAAAGCACAAGCGCGGAGATAATGATTTGCACGATGGATCGAAAGAATACCAATTCAGTGACATGCATACCATGCACCATTTTTACGGAGACATTCATGAATCCAAAGGCCAAGCTGGCCACCAACATCATCCAAACACCGGTCGACAATTTCACGTTCATCTGGGTTTATAAAAAAAGGCAGGAATCACCCTGCCTTCATTTTGAAATTTTCTTTATGTATTAGGCAGTCAAGGCAGCGTTCATAGAACGCACTGCAGCGGCTGATTTTTCGAATTCGGCCATTTCTTCTGCGTCCAAATCTAGCTCAACAATTTTCTCCCAACCGTTTTTACCTAAAATCACAGGCACCCCGATACAAATATCAGATTGACCATATTGACCATCTAAGGCAACGCAACAAGCCATCATTTTCTTTTGATCGCAAACCAAACTCTGAACCAATACAGAAACAGCTGCACCTGGAGCATACCAAGCACTGGTTCCCAACATTCCGGTTAA
>CAMBYC010000104.1 GCA_945871875.1 Sphingobacterium thalpophilum | reverse complement strand
TAAAAGGAAAATCTTATTGGATTTGGTTGGCAAGTTGGTATCCCAGTAAATCTTCACCCACTAATGGTGATTTTATCCAACGCCAAGCAATTTCAGTTGCTGCCCATCATCCTTTAATCGTTATTCATTGCATCCATGATGCAAATGCTTTAAAACCATTGTACTATGTTTTTACAGAAAATGAAAGCCTCATAGAAATAATAATCTATTTTTCTCACACTGGGAACTTAAAAGGTTTGAAGAATAAATTGGTTTATAATTACTTATTTTATGAAACAATATTAACATTTATAAATAAATTATTAAATAAAATTGCAATTCCGAGATTTATACATGTTCACGTTCCGATGAAAATGGGTGTTGTTGCAAGATGGATTGAAGCAAAATGGAAAATTCCATATTTAGTTAGTGAACATTCAAGTGAAATTATCCCAATAAAACCAGACAGTTTTAAAAACCGCAGTATCTTTTACAAGTATCAGGTTAAAAAAACTTTCCAAAATGCAATTGCTGTAACAAATGTTTCTAAAGCAATTGGATCAATTTTACAAAAAACATTTAGATTAAAAGAAGTTTTAGTAATTCATAATCAAGCTGATACAACCATATTTAAGTATAAAGAAGTAGAAAAACCAGTATTTAGGTTTATCCACATTTCTACAATGAGATACGAGAAGAATTTTACTGGAATCATTTCAGTATTCAATAAATTAAGCAAGATTAGAAAAGATTTTGAATTGATAATAGTGGGAGAGGTGCCCGATGACGTAAAACAATTGATTGAATATGCTTCAAAATTGTTTACTATAAAGGCTATTGGGTTACTAAAAAATATTGAAGTAGCAAATCAATTGCAACAATCGAATTGTATGGTTATGTTCAGTAAAACAGAGAATTTTCCTTGTGTAATAGTGGAATCACTTTGTTGTGGAACACCAGTAATAACTTCTAATGTTGGTGGTGCAGCAGAGGCCATTAATGAATCAAACGGAATTGTTGTTCAATCAGAAGATGAGCTATCCTTATTAAGTGCACTTCAAGATATAATGACAAATTTCAACCAATACAATCTAGAGCAAATTGCTTTTGAAGCCGCCCAATTATATGGTGGATCAAATATTGCTAATAAATTTATAGATATTTATCAGCAATTAAAATTGATTTGAATTAGTTTTTCAACTTATAAATCAAATCAATGTATTCTTGCATTGCTACTTCTTTTGGTTTTCCAAATAAATCGGCCCAAGCATCATATTTTGCTTTGGCTACAAAATCAAATGGATTAGGATTGGGTTCAGAAATATTATCGCCTAATGTTGCTTGTTTGTAAAGGCTATAAAGTTGTAACAGAGTTTCGTTGCTCGGTTTTTCTGTTATTGTTTTACTGTCTTCAACCGCCTCTAAGAATTTTTTTTCGATATCCATAAATTGCTTTGTGCAAAAGTATTGAAACCTTTTCAATATTATGAAATGATTAAAGATTTATTGTGTGTTTACACAGTTGTAGATTTTTAGCATCAAAAAAATAATTTTATACTCAAAAAACACATTAAGTGCTCATGTTTTTATAGGCACAACGTTTTTTGAATATTAGTGTATTGAATAACCAAATAAAAATATCACTATGACTACCAGAAACAAACAGGGAAATGATGTGCAGAGTAAGGGTAGGGGTTTTGCTTCCATGGATGCTACAAAGCAAAAAGAAATTGCAAGTAAGGGCGGAAAAGCCTCGGCATTAGGCAATACAGCCAAAAGGGGATTTGCCTCAATGGATATAGAAAAGCAAAGAGAAATTTCAAAAAAAGGGGGGAAAGCATCTCACAATTCGAGAGTTAGAAATTCACCAGCTTCTCCAGAACAAACTGTAAAAAAGGATTAATATAAATTAGCTTTAATCCTTTTTTATTCTTAACCATTACCCGTCTTCTTTTTCGTACATTTGTAATCGATTAATGAAGATTAGGAATGAAAAATATTAGGAATTTTTGCATCATCGCACATATTGACCACGGTAAAAGCACTTTGGCTGATCGTTTATTACAAATCACTAACACCATCAGTGAGCGCGATATGATGGATCAAGTGTTAGATGACATGGATCTTGAACGTGAAAAAGGTATTACCATTAAGAGCCATGCAATCCAGATTAACTATAAACATACTGATGGACAAGAGTTTATATTGAACTTAATTGATACTCCTGGCCACGTGGATTTTAGTTATGAAGTGAGTCGTGCTTTAGCTGCTTGCGAAGGTGCATTGCTTTTGGTAGATGCCACGCAAGGTATTCAAGCTCAAACGATTAGCAATTTGTACTTAGCTGTGGAAAACAACTTGGAGATCATCCCTGTAATCAATAAAATTGATATGGATGGGGCAATGATTGAAGAAGTTAAAGATCAAATTATTGAATTGATTGGATGCAAACCCGATGATATTTTGTTGGCAAGTGGAAGAACGGGTATTGGTGTAGAAAATATCTTGAAAAATATCATTGAAAGAATACCTTCTCCTAAAGGTAACCCTGATGCACCTTTGCAAGCATTGATTTTTGACAGCGTTTTTAATAGTTTTAGAGGAATTTTAGTGTACTACAGAATTCTTAACGGAAGTATTAAGAAGGGTGATAAAATCAAGTTTCTATCAACCGACAATGAATATTTTGCGGATGAAGTTGGTATATTAAAATTAAAAATGACTGAAAAGCCACAAGTTACATGTGGTGATGTTGGATATATTGTCACTGGTATAAAAAATGCTAAAGAAGTAAAAGTTGGTGATACCATTACATTGGTAAATAATCCTACGCAAGAAATGATTAAAGGGTATGAAGAGGTAAAACCAATGGTATTTGCGGGAATTTTCCCTGTAGATACCGACCAGTTTGAAGAATTGCGTGATTGTATGGATAAACTACAATTAAATGATGCTTCTCTTACTTATGAATTGGAAACCTCTCAAGCTTTGGGATTTGGCTTCCGTTGCGGATTTTTAGGATTACTCCACATGGAAATCATTCAAGAAAGATTGGAGCGTGAGTTTAACCAAACCGTTATTACGACTGTTCCAAACGTAAGTTTTGTTGCTTACACTACAAGAGACGAGGTTGTAACAGTAAATAATCCTACTGAAATGCCAGATCCTGTTCGCATTGAACGTATTGAAGAACCTTATATCAAAGCACAAATTATTACTAAACCTGAGTATATTGGAAATATTATGTCGCTTTGCCTTGGCAAAAGAGGAAATTTGCTTAACCAAAGTTACCTCACCACTACAAGGGTAGAATTACTATTCGAAATTCCATTAACTGAAATCGTATTCGACTTTTACGACAAATTAAAGAGTCAAACCCGGGGTTATGCTTCTTTTGATTATTCTCCAATCGGTATGCGTGATGCGGATATCGTTAAAATGGATATTCTTTTAAACAACGAAAAAGTAGATGCCCTAAGTGCTTTAATTCACAGGAGTCGTGCCCAAGATTTTGGTAGAAAATTGTGCGAAAAACTGAAAGAATTATTGCCTCGTCAACAATTCCAAATTGCAATTCAAGCTGCTGTTGGAGCAAAAATTATTGCACGTGAAAACATTGCAGCTCTCCGTAAAGATGTTACCGCAAAATGTTATGGCGGTGATATTAGCCGTAAACGTAAACTTCTTGAAAAGCAAAAAGAAGGTAAAAAGCGTATGAGACAAATTGGTTCGGTAGAAATTCCTCAAGAAGCTTTCCTGGCAGTTCTTAAACTTGACTAAATTTTATAAATAAAATATAAAGAAAAAAGGAGGCTAATTGCCTCCTTTTTTCTTTATTGGTTTGGTAGTCTTTTTTATGGTGTTTTTCTCAACAGGCTGTTCGTTTAAAGGAACTACAATTGGTGCTTCTCCATCTTTTAAGGCAAATTGGAATACTTTATCTATATGTATCCATTTGCCATCTTTCCATTTAAACCCTTCATAATCGCCGTCTGGTATATAAGTGTATTTTTTTCCTAATTCACCTTCTTCTGGAATTAAATGATCATATATAATTAGATTCAAATCATCATCAAACTGAAATCTCGCATTTCCACCTTTTTTGTATTCTAACCAAAACCTTGATTGTACTCTTTTTGGCAAAGTATCTTCTTCAAAACTAATAATCGGCTTTCCAAAAACTGGTTTACCTAATTGATCAAAAGTCAATATTTCCATACGCTTTTTTGTGCTTCGCATATTGTTTTCATCATATCCAAGCAAAGTATATATGGATTGTTCTTTGTCTTTTGTTTTGATGATACGATAATAAATCGCTCCAATCCACGAGTCATTAGAAGTTATTGTATCAAAAGTATTGTAAATGATTTGAGTTTTATCGATTAACGGAAACAACTTTAAACTTCCGTCTGCTGTTCTCATTTGAATGGCTCCATGCCTTCTTGCAATATTTTCATCTTTTACAACTTGCCAAGTAAAAATTCTAAAACTAGAATCTGGTGCATACAATCTGGAAACCTGCAAAATACTGTCAAACGGAAACTGAAATGAATTCGGAATTTTTAATGCCCTAACCAATGTTCTAGTGAAAGTGCTGTCTGACCTAAAACGCACAGCAACATCTTTATCCATAACTATCGCAACAGCTAGTTTTTTTAAGCTGTCTTCTTTTTGTTGTAGCAAACGAACATCAAAATTTTGAGCAGAAACAAAAAATGATGAAGACAAAAACAAACTTAGTAATAGAAATTTAGCAATACTGTTTTTCATATTGCAAAGATTAATCATTTTTTATTTACAAATATTTCTTTTGCAAAACTTTAGCAACTGTAATTAAATCTGGAGAAAATATGTCTATTAGAGGGTGTGGTTGTTCTGGTTTTGGCTTTTTTGAAGCTACAAAAACTGTTGTCATGCCTACTGATTTTCCAAATTGCATATCACTAAGCGTATTTCCTATCATGATAGAACGAGAAAAAATGGTATTAGGAAAATCCCTTTGTGCCTGTAACGCCATTCCATTATTGGGTTTTCTACAAGGTGCAGTATTTTCTGTGGCTGTACAATAGTATATTTTATTGATGAATCCCCCTTCTTTATTCACAGATGCTTCAATTCCTTCATTGATTTTTATCAAATCATTCTCACTCATCAATCCCTTACCTACACCTTTTTGATTGGTAACAATAAAGATATGAGCAAATAGTTTAGCAAAAATGGGGAAAGATGCTAATGAACCTTCTAGAAAACGAAACGATTCCCAGTTTCTAACATAATCGTCTTCAACTTCATCATTGATAACACCATCACGATCTAAAAACAACGACCATGTTGTATCAAATTGGCTTAGAAATCCATGATTAAAATCAATAAGTTGATGAATTTGCATTTTATTATTTGTTTGTATCAGCAAAATAAATTTCTTCTGTTAATTCACAGAGAATATGTCCAATCATTATATGGGCTTCTTGTATTCTTGGGGTAACTGTAGATGGAACATTGATCAATACATCGCTTAATGTTTTCATTTTGCCACCAGAATTTCCTGTAAAACCAATGGATATGACGCCCATATTTTTTGCACTTTCAAATGCTTTACAAATATTTGTAGAATTTCCAGATGTTGAAAATCCGTAAAGTATATCTCCAGGCGAAGTTATTCCTTCTACCAAACGAGAATAAATTACATCAAAACTGTAGTCATTTGCTACAGCCGTTAAATAAGATGTGTTGCAATGAAGTGCTTCAGCAGGAAGTGCTTTTCTGTCTTTATAAAACCTTCCACTGAACTCAGCTGCAAGGTGTTGGGCATCTGCTGCACTTCCTCCATTCCCACAAAACCACAAACGATTGCCTTTTCTTAAAGCATTTACCGTTAAGTCAACAATTACCGAAATATGGTATTGTAGGGTTTCATCTTTTAAGATTAATTGTTTAACTTGAATGGATTCACTTATTATTGTAGAAATTCTTTGATTCATTTGTGTTTCTAATTATTGGTAAAAAGAAATATTTTTTATAAGCTATTATAGATTAATTCTAAGATTTAAACTCAATCAAACTTTTGATTCTTTCGCTAATGCTATGGTTTTTTCTAAAAATATATCCCAAGAGTATTTCGTTTTTTCTTCTTTTAAATTTGGTAGAAAATATTCTTCACCTCTTTTGAAATATTCTAAAATACTATCCGCCAAAGATTTTGGATTGGGCTCAGCAACCAAGCCTACTTTGCCATTTGGAACCATCATTGGCAATCCGCCTACATTTGTTACCAACATTGGTTTTTCAAAATGATATGCCAAAGGTGTTACGCCACTTTGTGTTGCACTGCGATAGGGTTGCACAACCAAATCGCTCGCACAGATGTAATAGCGTACCTCATCATCTTGAATAAATTGTGTTTTCAGAATAATGCTTTTTTCTAATCCCAAATGTTTAATTTGTTCTAGGTATGGTTTTGGATCTTTATAAAATTCACCAGCAACCAATAATACAATTTCCGCATCTTTTACACGCTGGTCAGCCATCGCTTCAATTAACAAATCCAATCCTTTGTAGTGTCGAATAAATCCAAAAAATAAAATAATTTTTTTGTCTATCTGCAACTGCAAATGGTTTCTTGCCTCAGTTTTTGGAACAATTGCACCAAAATTATCGTACAAAGGATGATTCACTAAAATTGCAGGTTTTATAGGTTCAAACTTTCTTAAATCTGAGAATACGTTTTCACTCATGGTGATAAACGCATGTATTGGCTTGATGAAATATTTTGTTAGTAGATTATCTCCAAACCTTTTTTCGTGCGGGATGATGTTGTCTGCAATACAGACGATTCTCGTGTGTTGGTTTTTTCTTACAAATCTTAAAATTGTACCTAAACAGGGACCCATAAACGGAATCCAAAACCGTACAACAATTAAATCTGGCTTCAGTTTTGACAATTCCATTCCAACTTTAATCCAATTGAACGGATTGATAGAATTGATGCAAACTTTTATATCCAAATCTTTAGGGGCAACGTCTGTTGAATATTGTGAAGTTCCTGGAAATAAAAAAGAAGGGTATTGCAAAGAAAATGTGTAAATCTGGGTTTTGTACCCTTGATTATTGAATTCTCTTGCCAATCTTTCATTAAATGTAGATAAGCCGCCGCCTCTTAAGGGAAAAGCAGGGCCAATTATAACTACAGATTTAGTGATTTTCATCTGTGAACCCAATTTTTTCATCTGTCATATAGACATTTCTTTCAGATGCATTTCTCACAATCAATTCACCTATAAATCCAGCAAGAAAAAATTGAGATCCAAGGATTACCATTGTCATAGCAAGATAAAACCCAGGTTTATTGGTTAGTGGATAATTGTTATAAATCAATTTTGCAAATACCAAATATAGGGTAAGCATCGAACCGAAAAAGAAAAAAGCCGATCCCAGTAAGCCGAAAAACTGCATGGGTTTTTTGCCAAACTTACCAATAAACATCAAGGAGGTTAAGTCTAGAAATCCATTTACGAAACGTTCCCAGCCAAATTTTGTAGTGCCATATTTCCTTGGACGATGTTCAACCACTTTTTCACCTATCTTTCTAAATCCAGCCCATTTTGCTAAAACCGGAATATAGCGGTGCATTTCACCATAGATTTCAATAGATTTTACTAATTTTCTTCTATATGCTTTGAGGCCACAGTTGAAATCGTGTAAATAAATCCCAGATATTTTTCGAGTTACGGCATTAAAAAACTTTGATGGTAAATTTTTAGTAATAACATTATCGTAACGTTTCTTTTTCCAACCACTTACCATATCAAAACCATCTACAGCAATCATTTTATACAACTCTGGAACCTCATCAGGACTATCTTGTAAATCGGCATCCATTGTGATCACTACATTTCCTAAAGAAGCTTTGAAACCCTCATTCAACGCAGCACTTTTGCCGTAATTGCGTTGAAATTTTAACCCTTTTATATTTGAATTTTCGCTATTGAGTTGGTTTATCACATTCCAAGATTCATCAGTACTGCCATCATCCACCAAAATAATTTCATAGCTGAATTTATTGGCGTTCATTACCGTTTCAATCCAAGTACACAATTCGGGAAGTGATTCTTCTTCATTTTTTAATGGAACAATAATACTGATGTCTAAATTCATAGAATAATTTGGATAATTGGTTGATTTGATTTGCTTAAATTCAGAAATAGTTATTTTTATTGAAACTCTGGACGCTTCTTTTTGAAGATTGCAGCTATGATTGCAGCTTCAATAAAATATCCTATGCAACCAAGTGCAAAACCTTTCGCAATCTCACTAAAAGCAAAAATATTTTTATCTACAATTGTTTTGATGGCTTTATCCATTTCATCAGCAGGAACCTTGAATTTTTCCATTATTTCTTGGGTTTTTTCAATGGTAAATTGCTTTAAACTATCTGCAAATGCAACATCAATATAATTGAATAGAACAAAACTTACCATTGAAGATGCAAAACCTGTCAAAACCAATATTCCGAAACATATTTTTAAGGCTTCTTTAAATTCAAGAAATCCTTCATTATCTTTTTTTGCAGCAATACAAGCCAAAACACAAAATACAATGGGAACAACATAAGAGAGCCAAGCCAAGGGACCATTAAACCAAGCAACTCCACCTAAATAGATTCCTACAAAAACCAATACAGATCCAATTGCTGAAAACAATCCGTATTGTAAGATTATATTAGGTTTTTTTTCTTCAATTGAGATAATTTGATCGTTTAATTGTTCCATTGTATTTATATTTTGTTTAAAAATAATTGATTCTTATTTAATATTCCTAAAACTTTACCTTTTAAGGTTTCACCAATAAATGGAGAGTTTTTAGAAACAGATTTGATGTGGGAAGATTCGAAGGTAAAGGTTTCTTCAGGCATATAAAGCGTAAAATCAGCAATACTTCCTACGTTAACCGTCGAGTTTGCCAATTTGAATATTGCTCTAGGATTTGTACACAACAAATCATTGATTTTTTCTTCTGATAAGCCTAGTTTTCCTAGTACACCAAAACAAGTTTCTAAACCGATTACACCAAATTTTGCATATTCAAACTCACAAATTTTGCTATCCCATTCATGAGGTTCGTGGTGTGTGCTGATGCAGTCAATTGTTCCGTCGATAATGCCAAGGTGAAGAGCTGCAACATCATTTTTTGTTCTGAAAGGAAGATTAACTTTCAAGTGGGTGTCGTAGTTCAATAGATCATTGTCAGAGAACCACAAATGGTGTGGCGTAACAGAACAAGTTATAGCCAAACCATCTTTTTTAGCTTGGCGGATAAGATTTACAGAAACGGCAGAAGTAATACCAGTAAAATGTAATGTTGAATTTGTGTATTCAGCCAATTTTATATCCCTTGCAACCATTAACTCTTCAGCAACAGTTGGCTTTCCTGGTAAACCCAATCGCGTAGAAATTACGCCTTCATTAATAAGTCCGTTAGGGGCAATTGAGTGGTCGTCTGGCAATTGCATGATGACACCATCAAATGCTTTGATGTATTGCAGTGCTTTAATCAATAAGCTAGGGGATTGAATGGCATTGAAGCCGTCGCTGAAAGCAACAGCGCCGTTGGTAAACATATCGTACATTTCTGCAAGTTCTTTGCCTACTGTATTTTTGGAAACCGCACCAATAGGATGAAGGTGTACAGGAAGTTGCCTTCCTTTTTCGATGATGTAATCCACTTGTGTTTTAGCGTGGACAACGGGTTGTGTATTAGGAACCAGCAAAACGTGTGTAAATCCACCGGCAGCGGCAGCTTGGGCACCAGATTCAAGGGTTTCTTTGTATTCTAAGCCTGGGTCGCAGAAATTGCTGAAAATATCCACCCAACCAGGAGCAATGGATAATCCGGGTTGTTCAATAATTGTACAATCGGCGCAATCAATATGGTTATCGATTTGGGCAATAGTGTTGTTGATAAATAAAATATCTTTCACTTGGAGGTGAAAAGGGGAGGAGGGGTCAACAATTCGAGCTTGGCGTAATAATATTCTCATGCAATTTGAATACTGCAAATATAATGGATGTTGGATAAATTTTTAGAAACAGAAATAAGTATTAGTTTTGCAGCCCATAATAATTCGGGAAGTGGCGCAGCCCGGTAGCGCACTTGCATGGGGTGCAAGGGGTCGCAAGTTCGAATCTTGTCTTCCCGACGGATAAAAGAGCATCAAGAGATTGGTGCTTTTTTACTTTTGTTAGGTTTTATATATCTTTGGGGAGAGAATATGCATTGATTCTAAAGAGACGTTAGTCATCCAAAATGTGATCAATTTATCAGCAAATTATTTAAAAATGGTCGAGAATTGATCATGAAGCACTACTCTTTATCGCTCACAAAAAAGTAAAATACCGATCAATAACTACCAACTATGAGCGATAAAATAGGTTATGCAAAAGAAACAGATAGACAAGTTCGAAGAACTTCTACAATTTATAAATGAGCATCCAAAATGTTCATCTAGTGAAATACTTAAGGGTATTAAAACAGAAACTAGTATATCTACCTTAAAAAGAGCT
>CAMBYC010000103.1 GCA_945871875.1 Sphingobacterium thalpophilum | reverse complement strand
CTGCTTGCTGATGCTTCTCAATAGAGTAATTATGTTTTGATTCAGTTCCGGAACAGCAACAAAACTTACACTGAGATAATTAGATGTTTTTGACACCGGATATACCGCAACGCCTTGCTGCTGGAGTTTTACAACCACCTCTTCCGATGCCGGCGATATTGCAGTTTCGGGCAGTAAATCTTCTTGTATTGCATCTTTTCCCTGAAAACCGGTTAACAGCTTTTTAATTTGATCCGTTTGTTCAATTTCTTTTGCTTTGGCATGAAAGCTCGCTCCTGTACTTATCCACCATTGCATCAACCGCTTTTCTTCGTCTGAAAGTTGCAATTTCCCCTTGGGTGGCATGTGCTTTTCTTCTATTGGATCTAATATTAATCGCTTATAGATTTCACTTCCTTCTACATTTCCTGGCTGCAAAACAATGCCATCTTCCCCACCCTTCATCATCCACTCCTGATTGTCTAACCTCAAGCCACCTTTTTGCTTTGCCTCTGCATGACAACTATAGCATTTCTGCTCCAAAATGGGTTGTACCACATCTTGATATACCAATGCCTCTTGAATATTGGCAATATTTTTTCTTTTGACCTCATCTTTTTTGTTTGATAAGCCTAAACCCATAGTAAGATAACCCTCGCCATGGGTTAACGTCCCACCAAAATGCCCCGCTACCATAACCACACTAAACAATACTATTGATGTCGACATTTTAAGTTTGTGCCATTGTTTATGGTGTATATAATATAGTATCAAAGCGATAACCGATACACTTATACCCAGCCATTTGTGTAGATTAAGGGTTTTAGCAGGGTAAGTTGCTGTATCTGACAATATCCATCCGCTGACACAAGACAATATCGCCATTACCGCTCCCACCAAATAGGTTACCGGAACTGCTGCCGATAAACTTGCCAATGCGGGTAATTTCGAAAGCCATTGTAAAACTATCGCCCACAACAAAATCCCTACGGGTAAATGCACCAGTACCGGATGAAAATGTCCAATAAATGTTAACAAATCAATTTCCTGCATCTTTTCAGTTTATGCAATAATTATATAATGTGATTAACTTACAATTTCATGGATAACTGTGCCATTTACGTCGGTTAATCTAAATGGTCTGCCTTGAAAATTATAAGTTAACTGCTCATGATCAAATCCTAACTGGTTGAGGATAGTAGCTTGAATATCGTGTGCGGTAACTTTACCGGTTACGGCACTGTAGCCGATTTCATCGGTTTCGCCATAACTGCCGCCGCGCTTTATACCGCCACCAGCCATCCACATCGTAAATGCTTCTGGATGGTGATCTCTTCCTTTAAAGGGATTAATCTTTCCATCGCGGTTTTCTTGCATGGGTGTGCGACCAAATTCTCCTCCCCAAACCACTAATGTTTCATCTAACAAACCTCGCTGTTTTAAATCCAACAACAATGCAGTTATAGGCTTATCAATGGTTCGGCATTTGTTGATGAAACCATAATCTATAGCCGTACCCTCATCGGTGCCATGACTATCCCATCCCCAATCAAACAATTGCACAAAGCGCACTCCCTTTTCAACTAGTTTTCTTGCAAGTAAAACGTTATTGGCAAAACTAGCAACCCCAGGTTTGCTGCCATACATTTCATGGATATATTCCGGCTCCTTGTTGATGTCCATAACATCGGGCACCGACATTTGCATGCGGTAAGCCATTTCATATTGTGCTATTCTCGATACTATTTCGGGGTCTTTGAAAGTAGAATAGGTTTGTTGGTTGGCTTGATTGATGGCATCGATTGAAGCCCTTCGTAAATCGCGATCCATTCCTTGTGGATCTTGTAAAAACAAAACCGGATCACCTTCGTTTCTGCATTGAACACCTTGATATACAGAAGGAAGGAAGCCGCTGCCCCAAACGCTTTTACCAGCATCAGGGAAATGACCGCCAGAAGTTAAAACCACAAAACCGGGTAAATTGCTATTTTCACTACCCAATCCGTAAGTTGCCCAAGCACCAATACTAGGGCGACCCAATCGAGCCACGCCAGTATGCATCAACAATTGAGCTGGACCATGATTGAATTGATCGGTTTGAACACCTTTTAAGAAACTCAATTCATCAGCAACAGATGCAAGATGGGGAAGATGATCCGAAATCCAATGGCCGCTTTCGCCGTATTGGTTAAAAGCAACTTGTGGACCCAACATTTTAGGCACACCACGAATAAACGCAAATTTCTTTCCTTCCAACAAAGATGGAGGACAATCTTGCCCGTCCAATTTTAAGAGCTCCGGCTTATAATCAAACATTTCCAATTGAGAGGGAGCACCCGCCATGTGGAGGTAAATTACGGATTTTGCTTTCCCCGGAAAATGAGGTGATCTAGGTAAAAAAGGGTTTGATGCATCGAGGGGCAATCGTTCATCTTTTGAACCCAACCAATTGCAACCTCCAAGGAAATTACCCAATGCCATTGCCCCCATTCCAGTTAAGCAATCTTTAAAGAAATACCTTCTGGTTACTTGATGTGTAGCTTGAATTAATGCCTCTTGCTGGATTGTATCAATATTTTTAGCCATTGTTGATTAGTTTTTGGTAATAAATTCATCAATATTCATCATTGCCGACGTTACCACCATCAATGCAGCACTTGTAGCTTTGGTAGAATCGTTTCCTGTAAACTTATGCAATACACTAGTATCTGATGAAAACTTTTGGTAAGCTTTGGCATACAATTGTTTAAAGCTGTTCAGTTTTTCTTTTGAAATGAGCTGGTCAAGTGCCAAGGAATAGGCTTGGGAGATTTGTTTCTCAGAATTTGACGATTCTTTGTTCAATACACGCAATGCCAAATGATTTGCTGCTTCGATATAGGCTTTATCGTTTAAAGTATTTAAAGCTTGTAAAGGCGTGTTGGTTCTAATTCTTCGGGAGGTGCAAACCTCTTTACTGGTTCCGTCGAAACTTAACATTGAGGGATAAGGAGCCGATCTTTTTATAAATGTATAAACCGCTCTTCGATATTGATCTTCACCATCGCTGGTTTTCCAAACGGAGCTGTTGTATGGAGAGTTCCAAATACCTTCAGGTTGAAAAGGCATAACACTTGGACCATACATCTTATTGCTCAACAAACCACTTACAGATAAGGCTTGGTCGCGGATTTGTTCTGCTGTTAACCTTACACGCGGTCCTCGAGCGTAAAGTTTATTGAACGGATCTTTTTCTGCTGAAGAAGGTTTTAGATGAGAAGATTGTTGATATGTGGCACTAAGTAAGATTTCCTTCATCAACTTTTTTAGACTCCAATTGTAAGTGAACATCAATTGGTAAGACAGATAATCCAATAATTCTTTATGGGTTGGAGCGATGCCTTGGGTACCAATATCTTCTAGGGTTTCGGCAATACCTTGACCAAAGAATTGTTCCCAGATGCGGTTTACTATTGTTCGAGCGGTAAGTGGGTTTTGTTTATCGGTAAGCCACAAAGCCATTCCCAATCTGTTTTCAGGAGCATTGGCTGGCATTTTGCCCAAAGATGCGGGCACGTTTGGTGTTACCACTTCGCCCTTTGTAAGCCAATTGCCACGTGTAAACACTTGGGTAATGCGACTCATGTTCAGCGGATTTTCTACCATCACCGGTGTAGCAATATATTCTTTTGGACGTATTAAACCTTCGAAATGAGTTAGGACTGAATCGTAACCGACTTCACCTTTTCCAGGTAATGGGTTGGTAAAAAAGAACCAGTCAAACTGCATACCAGATTCGTCAGGATTGGTGATTGAAGGATTTGAAAAAGTAAAATAGAGGGTGTGGTTAGTAGTTAGTAGTGAGTGGTTAGTAGTTAGTAATCGATGATTATTTTTTGAAGGTTTAGATTGCTCTATATCTATGGTTATTGGTTTGGTTTGCCATTCGCCCTTTGATTCGGGAGTTTTGTAAGACGCGATGATTGGACCGTTTATTGAATCCAAGTGGATTTGCAATGAACCTTTAGGCTTCCAGCTTTTGTGGCGAATATAGATAATAGATTTATTGGAAAGATCTACGTTTTTGTATGCAGCAGAAGCATGGTTGCGCATCACTAGCCATTTGGTATCTACTAATGCACTGTTAACCATTTCAACAGCAGCGATTGAATTCAATACCGGTTGTCCAGTTTTTAAGAATTGTAAATATTCGTTGGCTGTTTTGGGATTGTATTTTTTTACCCATTGTTTTATGTTTTCAAAAGTAGCGCTATCGGCACCTTTAAACTCTTTAAACAAAGGATATTCTTCAACTGTGTCTTCATCTCTAGTATTGTTGAAAAAAGCCATGAACTTGTAATATTCTTCGTGGCGGAAAGGATCGTAAGGGTGGCTATGGCATTGAACACAGGCGAAAGTGGTTCCCATAAGTGCTTCCCAAGTTGTATTAACACGATCTAAAACGGCAGCGGTTCTAAATTCTTCATTGTCGGTACCCCCTTCGTCGTTGGTAAGTGTATTTCGGTGAAAGGCGGTGGCTATATATTGAGCGTCTGTAGGATTTGGAAGAAGATCGCCGGCAAGTTGTTCAATTAAAAAATCATTGTAGGGTTTGTCTTCATTAAAAGCCAGAATCAGCCAATCGCGGTACCGCCACATATTTCTTCCGGCATCTTTCTCAAAACCCTTGGTATCTGCATAACGGGCAAGATCCATCCATACACCCGCCCATCTTTCGCCATAAGCGGGAGATGAAAGCAGTTGATCAATGGCAGCTTCGTAAGCTTTGGGAGATTGATTTGCGTTGTATTCATTTTTCAACTTTTCAGATGCCGGCAATCCTGTTACATCTAAACTCGCCCTACGCAAAAGGGTTGCATTGTCGGCGGTTGCGGAAGGTTCTAATCCTTCTTTATTTAATCTATCAATAATAAATGCATCAATATTGTTTTTGACAAATGGATTTTTACCAAACAATCCAAATGGTCCTCGGATTACCGAAGGGATTACAGGTTTTTCTACCGGAACATAAGCCCAATGGTTGCCCCATTTTGCTCCTTCATTTACCCATTGAGTAAGTATTTCAATTTCTTTATTGGATAGTGGTGGATGCTTATAAGGCATTCGCTCTTCTGGATCTTTTAGTGTAAGTCGCCTAATCAACTCACTGTTTTTTGCATCACCCGGAATAATGGCCACTTTGCCCGATTTGTTGATTTCTAAAGCATCTTTTCTAAACAAAAGACTAAAGCCTGATTGCCGTTTTACTCCTCCATGGCAGGTGATACAATTTTTATTGAATATCGGTTTAACCTCGTTGTTAAAATCAACAACATGAGATTTGTTTAAAACCATAACAATAGGAACAACAATTAAAACCAATCCACCTAAAAGTAAAAATTTTGACCTTCGCATAACCATAACAACAGTTTAGGCTGTTATCAACCCAATGAAAAATAAATTATAGCATAAGTTAAGCATAATTATTAAAAATTGGAAGATGAAATCATATTTTTAATTAAGATATTTGTTTAGGATTTAGGCAGATTATTCTCTATATTATTAAAACCAGCAAATTTAAAGAACCAAATAATCAATCAATATGATACGAGTTGCGTTAGTAAGCTTTGGCATCTCTTCAAAAACATTTCACGCTCCATTTTTAACAACAATGCCAGAATACGAGTTGGTGTCTGTGGTGGAAAGAAATGGTGCGGCATCAAAAGCAAAATATCCAAATGTTAAAGTAGTAAATTCGATAGAAGCCCTTTTAAAAGACGATTCCGTAGAATTGGTGATCATTACAGCCCCCAACGAAACCCATTACCCTTATGCAAAATTGGCTATGGAAGCGGGCAAACATGTGGTTGTGGAAAAGCCTTTCACCAATACAACGGAAGAAGCACTCCAACTCATCGAAATTTCAAAAGCCACAGGAAAAATTTGTGCAGTTTACCAAAATCGAAGGTATGTTGCAGATTACCTCACCATGAAAGAGATACTTCAAAA
Organism: Sphingobacterium thalpophilum; assembly: GCA_945871875.1. Taxonomy (GTDB): domain Bacteria; phylum Bacteroidota; class Bacteroidia; order Chitinophagales; family Chitinophagaceae; genus Pollutibacter. The sequence continues at coordinate 4,636 of CAMBYC010000103.1, read as the reverse complement.
AAAGCTCTTGGGAGAATTGCACGAATTTGAAGCACATTACGATCGGTATCGTCCAGATCCCCGCACTTATGGATTGTGGAGAGAAAAACCAATTCCAGGTTCTGGGGTTTTGTATGATTTGGGTTCGCATTTGATAGATCAAGCCTTGCAATTGTTTGGGCATCCGAAATACATAACCGCAGACATTCGAAAACAAAAAGCGTATTCCTTGGTAGATGATTATTTTGAGCTTCGATTGGATTACGGATTTTTAAAAGTACTGTTGAAATCGGGGATGCTGGTAAGGGAAATGGGTCCGAGGTATTTGATGCACGGAACAAAAGGATCGTATATCAAGTACGGCGAAGATCCGCAAGAGGAAAGATTAAAAGCAGGGGAATTGCCTGTTTCCGCAAATTGGGGAAAGGAACCTGAAAATCAATTTGGATTAATCCATACCGAGGTAGATGGGAAAATTATCAGAGAAAATTATCCATCTGTGCAAGGAGGTTATGGGGAATTTTATAAAAATCTGTACCAAACCATTAGAAATGGTGCTCCATTAATGGAAACACCAATTCACGGACATAATGTGATTAAGATGATAGAACTAGCATTTCAAAGCAGCGAAATGCAGAAAAAAATTGAGGTAATAGGATTATTGTAATTATTGCGCCTTAATAGTATCATTCTAATTAAGAAAACTAAATCTGAATGTAGTATTATTTAAAAAATGACCACGAAGTGGTCAAATGTAAATAGAACGTTTATTCAATAAAAAACGACTCCGAAGGAGTCGAATAACTGATGAATCTTTTTTATCCAAAATTGTTACTAATTAATGTGTTATAGATTCGACTCCTTCGGAGTCGTAATGATTTAAATGAATGATCTATATATATTTGACCACTTCGTGGTCATTCATACTTAATTACGCAATAGAAAAATTTGAAAGATTTGTTCAATAATCTATTTCCATAATTGTAATTGTATATTTGCTTACAAAAATTATAAACCCAACACATGAAAAAAGTAATTCTTTCCGCTTTTTTAATTGGTTTGGTGATTTCGGCGAGTGCCCAAAACATCAAAACACCAGCTCCTTCTACTACACAAACGGTTAAGCAAGAATTTGGCTTGTCTTCTATCGAATTGTCTTATTGTCGTCCAAACATGAAAGGCAGAAAAATCTTTGGCGATTTGGTTCCTTACAATGCAATTTGGCGTACCGGTGCAAACAGTGCTACCACACTTACATTTGCAGATGAAGTAACCATTGGTGGCAAAAAAATTGCTGCTGGAAAATATGGTCTATTGAGCATCCCAAATGCCGGCGAGTGGACAATTATCATTACCAAACAAACAGATGTAACTTCACCAGCTGCTTACAAACAAGATATGGATGTAGTTCGTGTGAAAGCGACACCACAAGATTTGCCTTTCCCATTAGAAAGTTTCACCATTATGTTTTCTGATGTAAAAGCTAACAGTTTGAACCTTATGTTGATTTGGGATCAAACAGTGGTTACATTACCAATAACAACAGATATCGATTCTAAAATAATGGCACAAATCGACAATGCATTGAATAAGGACAATAAACCTTACTATAATTCTGCAATGTATTATTTGGAAAACGGAAAAGATTTGGCAAAAGCAAGCGAGTGGTTTGACAAAGCAGTAGCACAAACGCCAACAGCATATTGGGTTTGGCATCAAAAAGCAAATTGTTTAGCTAAATTGGGTAAAAAAGCAGAAGCAATTGCAGCAGCAAACAAATCAATCGAATTGGCTAAAATTGGAAAAAACGATGATTATGTGGCGCTAAACAATAAATTGTTGGCTACATTGAAATAGTTGAATCTTTCGGGCATTAATCTTCCTGAAAAAACCAAAAAAGTAGAAGCGAATTTCAATTTGCTTCTACTTTTTTGGTTTACAGTCTCGGATTATAATTTAGGTTTTTGGCTAAAGCCAATTGAATGCTATTATTTACCCCCAGCTGAAGCTGGGGGCTATTGAAATAAAAAACGAATAAGCATGTTTGTCATGCTTCGAAGCTAGTCAAACTACCGTCGAAGCTTGTCAAACTACCGTCGAAGCTTCTCCAACTAGCTTCGAAGCTTGTCAAACTACCGTCGAAGCTAGACAAACTAGCTTCAAAGCTTTTTTAGGAAATGACACAGATTATCCAAGTTGGGGCAAAAAAATTTCTGCCCATACATTTTCTATTTTTCTTTAATGCTTAATTTGGCACTATTAGGAATGATATTCAACAACCCTGAAATCAATACAACCAATATTGCACCGATTACATTTAACCAAAGCCAGCCAATATTTAATTGCCAATAACAAATGATAACCAATATTTCAGAAACAATTGCTCCCCAAAAAACTGCATTCCCCCTTATTTTTTTCAAGTAAAACGCTACCAAGAAAATACCTAAAATCACACCATAAAACCAAGAACCAAGAATATTTACAGCTTCAATCAAACTACCCATTCCAACAACAAACTGTGCAACAACTACACAAAACAATCCCCAAAACAGCGTGTACAATCTAGATATTTTATAATCTTCTGCTTCACTAAGGTTTGTATTGATGAATTTCTTGTGGAAATCAACCACAGAAGCCGATGCCAATGAATTTAAAGCAGCGGCAATACTACCCCAAGCGGCAAGAAAAATAACGGCTATCAACAATCCTACTAAACCAATCGGGAGATAATCTACCACAAACTTCAGAAAAATATAGTTGGTATCATTGGTATCATCTACCACACCTGATTTTGCAATTACTCGTTTTACTTCCTTACGCAGTAAATCTTGTTCTTTATTTACAAGCTGTAGTTGATTTACTTCAATTTTGGCGTCATTCCCTTGTTTTAAAGCATTTAATAAGGCATGAGCTGCGGTGCTTTTTCTTCCTGCCAAAGCATTATGCTGTTGCTGCAATTGTGCAATGCTGTCTTTATAAATGGTTGCTTGAGCGTGTTTTACAGGAACTGTATTAAACAACAACGGTGACGTATGAAATTGATAAAAAGCAAATACCAAGATACCAATCAACAGAATCAAAAACTGCATCGGCACCTTAACAATACCGTTCATCAACAAACCCATACGGCTTTCTTTGTCTGAGCTGGCGGTTAAAAACCGTCCAACCTGACTCTGGTCGGTTCCAAAATAAGACAATGCAAGAAAAAATCCACCTATGCTGCCACTGATCAAATTATATCGATCAGACCAATCAAACCCACCATTTTCATTTATACCAGTGGTGATGATATTCATCTTTCCCATTTTACCGCCAATTTGTAAAGCTTCAGCAAAACCAACCCCCTCGGGCAATAGATGTATACAAAAGTAAGCGGCGATAAATAGTCCAATAAAAATAACTATCAATTGGAGTTTTTGGGTATGGGCAACAGCTTTTGCACCACCTGAAACGGTGTAAATTATCAATAACCCACCCATAAAAAGGTTTGTCCAATAGATGTTCCAACCCAATAAAGACGATAAAATTATTGAGGGAGCATAGACGCTGATTCCTGTAGATAAGCCGCGAGACAATAAAAACAATGAGGAAGTTAGCGTTCTTGTTTTAACATCAAAACGCTGTTCAAGAAATTCGTAGGCGGTGTAAAGATTTAGTTTCCGAAAAATCGGTACAAATGTGATACACAAAACAATCATTGCCAAGGGCAATCCGAAATAATATTGTACAAATCGCATTCCGTCTGTATAAGCTTGTCCGGGTGCTGATAAAAAAGTAACTGCACTAGCTTGGGTTCCCATAATACTTAGAAGAACCAAGTACCAAGGCAGGGAGCGGTTTCCCAAGAAATACCCATCAAGATTTTTTGTAGACTTGCTCTTATAAACACCATAAAGGATGGTGATTGACAAGGTCAGCAATAAGACAATCCAATCGATATTGCTCATTTAAAAATATTTGTAATCCAAAGAAACAAAAGAATCTCTGCAATCAATACAACTAGAACGGTAATATACCATCCCTTCCAGCTGCTAAAAACGGGTGGTTTATCTAGATTCTTCATTGTTGTTATATCGTTTGTATAATATTATAGCGATGAGAATGCCTATGAGCAAACCCATTGCCAATTTTTTGGTAACCATGCCAATAAATAATCCAATTAGCACACCTGCTATAACTCCAGAACCACGGGGCTTTGTTTTATTCCTCATATTAGTAGTTAGTAGTTAGTGGTTAGTAGTTAGTTGTTAGTTGTTAGTTGTTAGTGATTAGTGATTAGCGATTAGTGAATTTTTATTATTCTAACTACTAACTACTAATCACTAACTACTAACCACTATTTCGCAATTAAATTAGCCAAAATCCTATACGCCCCTCCTACTCCCGCCGGCAATTCTCTAAATAAAACCAAACCAGTGTAGGTAAATCTTCCTTTGCCATAATTGGTAGAAATCAAACTTCCCTGGGCTTCTGTAGTTTCATCGAAATCTTTAAAACCAATAAGCGGTGTATAATTGGCAGAAAAATTATTGGCATAATAAATACCTCGCTCTTGTATCCATCCGTCAAAATCCCTAACAGATATTTTATTGGGATAGTTCATCAAAGGATTTGCTGCATCAAGAAAGTGAGGTTCACTTTCTTCATTCGTGGTGCG
>CAMBYC010000102.1 GCA_945871875.1 Sphingobacterium thalpophilum | reverse complement strand
TTGATAAAAATTAGTAAGGGTTAATGGTTGTTGATAATGCCTAAATACGATTGTCCGTTTTGTACCTCTTTAATTTAAAATCACATTTGATATCATTTAATTAAATTAAATCAAAGATTTACGATAAAAATATTATTACGTGTAGTTTTGGTTTTGTTTTGTACATTTTTCTGCTTTAATAAAATTGTTTTTTATTGTAATATTTATTAAAATCAAAAGAAAGCATTTTGAATAAAGAAATTTTTATATCAGAAAAAAAATAGCAAATGTAATTGCAATAATTTTTTTTGCAATTGGTACATTTTGATTTAAGTTTTTTTTCAAGCATATTAAAAATGAGAGAAAAACCTGAATTGTTTGGCGAAATTTTTTTTAAGAAATGTTTGTAGAAAAAAAATTATTGAATTATTTGTAAGAAATTTGTTATTTTAATAGAATTAATTGATTTTAATAGACTCTAAAATTATTTTTTTATTATCAAGCTTTTTTATTTAAAAATTAAATAGTAAGTGGAAAAAGAAATTGAGCTTTTAAATAGGATTTCAAATGCTGACGAAATAGAATGTAAGTATTTTTTTGATAAATATGTAAAGCGTGTTTATCAATTCGTGTTTAATTTTATAAGAGACAAGGCAGAATCTGAAGATATCACCCAATTGGTTTTTATAAAAATCTGGAAAAATAAAACTAATATTAATGAGATAAAATCTTTAGATGGATATGTATTTACTGTAGCCAATCGTTTAATTATCGATTATTACAGGTCAAGTGAAACAAAATTTAAGAAGCAAGTTTCAATAGTTCATGATTCAGAAATACAACTTTCGATTAATTCAGTAGAAGATACAGTTAATGAGCATCATTTTGAAACGATGTATAAAAAAGCGTTGAATTTTTTACCACCTAAGAGAAGAGAAATATTTATTTTAAGCAGACACATTGGGTTAACGAATAAGCAAATTGCACAAAAATTACATATTTCAAATAAAACTGTTGAAAATCAGATGACTGCAGCCTTAAGCGCTTTAAAAAGATATTTAATTGGGTCCGATTTTTCAATAGTTATGATTTTTGGCATATTTATTTTTCATTAGAATAGGGGTAATAGATTAAATATTCGTCATACTATTAAAGAATGTAAATTGCCATGGACAAATCTACCCTTAAAAGGTTTTATTTAAATGAATGCTCTGATTCTGAAAAGGAGAAGGTTGTAGATTGGTTAATGAATCCTCAAAACGATTTGCAAATCAAGGATTGGATGAAAGAAAATTGGGATTTACTTAATGAACTCAATTATATTAAAGGCAATGAGACTGAAATCAATAAAATATGGTCTAATATCCAAGAAAAAATAAAAGAACCTAAAATTACAGATGATAATAAATTTATTAATGAAATGAATATGTATTCATTTTTTAATAAAAATAATTATAAAAAAATCATATCTATTGCTGCTATTTTTATCTGCTTAATTGGTGTTACAACTTTTCTTATACAGCATTTTTATTTTTTTCATAAAGACAATTTTTACACTAACAATTCATCAAAAGGATATTCAAAAGATATTGATCCCCCCAATAATTGTGCAGTTTTAATATTAAATAATGGCGTAAAAATAAATCTTAATAGTTCTAACCATGGATTTTTGGCAAAACAGGGGATGGTGAATGTTTCAATGGATTCAAGTGGGAAAATTAATTATTCAGGACACTCAATTGAAAAAATAGAATACAATACAATAAGTTTGCCCAAGGGGAGTAAGCCTTTACAATTAACATTGTCAGATAAAACTAGTGTATGGATCAATGCGGCATCATCCATCACTTACCCAACTGCTTTTACAGGAAAAGAAAGACGAGTTAAGGTTAATGGGGAAGTTTATTTTGAAGTTGCTAAAAATGCTTCGATGCCTTTTTTTGTAACACATGATAGTTTGGAGATTAAAGTGTTAGGGACACATTTCAATGTAAACACATATGAGGATGAAAAAATTGCGAAAGTAACCCTGTTAGAAGGAGCAATTACACTATCCAAGAGATTTAAAAAAATAAGATTAGGGCCAGGAGATCAAGCACAAGTAGTTAATGATGAAATTAAATTGGCTATTGAGAAAGTTAATGTTGATGAAGTAATTGCTTGGAAAAACGAACTATTTTATTACGAGGGAGTTGAACTACAAACTATAATGCGCCAGATAGAAAAATATTATAATGTTGAAGTTGAATTTAAAGATAATCTTAATTATAAGTTTTTTGCAAAAATTTCTAGGCAAGTAAAATTATCTGAGTTATTAAAGAAATTAGAATTAACCAATCTTGTTCATTTTAAAATACTAGAAAATAAAATTATAGTTATGAAATAATACAAGCACATAAAAAAACCGCCCTGTGTACCAGACAGAGCGGCAAAAGTTTTAGTCAATTTTTATAAGAACCTGTAAGTACTCATTTATTTAACCAAAACGATGCAAAGTTATGTCATTAAAAGATCTTTGTAATTTTTTTCTAGAAAAGAAAAAGTTACTAAATAGTGCCGCTTTAATTATGAAATTTTCAACCATTTTCATCTTAGTTTGCTGCCTCAATTTAAATGCAAAAGTTTTTAGTCAGAAAATTAGTTTAGAATCTAAGAAAAAGCCCATTGAGGTGGTTTTTAAATTAATTGAGAAGCAATCTGGCTATAGTTTTATTTATGCTAAAGAACAAATTGTTGGGGTTTTACCCATTGAACTATCAATTGAAAATGTAGAATTACCAACAGTATTAAACCTAATTTTTAAAGGGACTGGTTTAGATTATACAATATCCGAGAAAAATATTATAATCAAAGTACGTATAGTTCAAATAAAGGAAAAAGAAATTACTGTATTGCCTCCACAATTTATAGTAACTGGAAGGATATTAAATAGTGACGGCAAACCATTAGAAGGGGCATCTGTGGTAATTAAAGGTTCAAAGAAAGGGGTAGCTACTTTAAAAGACGGTACTTTTTCAATAGAAATTCCTGATGCAGGAGGTATTCTTGTTTGCTCTTTTGTAGGTTTTGAAAGCACAGAAATAAAAGTTACAAAATCAGAAAGTATCCAAATTAAGCTTAAACCAGCGGAAATAAAATTAGATGATTTTGTTGTGATAGGTTATGGTACAGTAAAGAAAAGTGATTTAACAGGTGCCGTTTCCCAAATAAAAGGGGATGGTGCTACAGAAAGGCCGATTGCATCTTTTGAACAACTCATCCAAGGCCGTGTATCTGGTGTTCAAATTCAACAAGCAAATGGAGGTCCGGGTGCAGGCCTTAGTTTTTTAATTAGAGGTGGGAATTCTACTAGCAATAACCAACCATTAATTGTATTAGATGGTTATCCAATAGATTTTGGTAATGGGGATTTACAAACTGGAGGTAACAATCAGGCTGTAGCAACCCCGCCCAATAATCCATTGGCAAATTTAAATCCTAATGAAATTGAAAATATTGAGATTTTAAAGGATGCATCTTCAACTGCTATTTATGGTTCAAGAGGTGCGAATGGAGTTGTGTTAATTACAACCAAAAGAGGGAAGAAGGGAAATGATCGATTTGAATTTTCCTACAGGACTGATGTAAGTAATGTTATTAAGAAACTTAAAGTGTTAGGCACTTCAGATTTTTTAAATTATGCAAATGAAGCCGCAGTAAATGGAGGGGTGGCTAAACCTTATTCGGATTCAATAAAAAATGTTTTATCGCAAATTAATAATAACTGGCAAGATCAAATCTTTAAACAAGGAATTTCTAAAGATTATCAACTGAGTGTTTCTGGTGGTGAGGGGAAAACTAATTATTCTCTAATTGGAAACTATACAGATTATGAAGGGGTTATTAAAAATTCATTTTTCAAAAAGGGGGGCATTAGATTAAACATTGATAGAGAACTGTCTTCAAAATTTAAAATATCTGCAAATGTAAATGCCAATCGATCTAATACAAGATTAGGGGCAAATGGTATTTCAACTGGATTAAGTTCTTCAAGTGCTGTATCTAGTGCCCTATTATCACAACCATTTCTAAGTGCAATAAATTCAGCAGGAGATATTGATCCAAGCTTTGATGCCAATCCTTTAGCTATGGTTAATCTGCTTAAAGATGTATATACCAATACAATTGTATTTAGTAATATAAATGCAAATTTAAAAATTGACAATTATTTAAGTTTAAGAGCAAATATTGGTGGTAACTTTAATCAATCATTGCGGCAAACTTATTTTCCTAGAGGAACTTTTGTTGGAACATCATCTAATGGATATGCATACCAAAATCAGGATTCTAGATTTAACTATTTAAGTGAATTTACACTTAATTACAATCGTCAATTTGGAAAGGGTAATATTAATGGAGTAATCGGTCAAACGTATCAAAAATGGAATTATGATGGTTTAGCAACTTCTGCTTCATTTTTCCCCAATGATAACTTAGGATTTTATAGTTTTCAATCTGCACAATCTAGTGGATTAACAAACACTGGTCACCAAGAATGGAGTTTAGCATCATTTCTAGGTAGGATTAATTATAGTTTCAATAATAAATACTTATTAACAATAACAGGAAGGTCAGACGGGGCTTCAAGATTGGCAGAAGGGCACAAATGGGCCTTTTTCCCTTCTGCAGCAGTGGGTTGGAATATTCATAAAGAGAAATTTATGAAGAACCAAAATATTATTAGCACTTGGAAAATAAGAGGCAGTTATGGTTTATCTGGGAATCAGACTATTGCTATTGGAGCTACTAATCAATATTTGAGTTCAGATTTAGGGGTTATTGGAGGAGCTGTTACAAGAGGTTATATTTTAAACAATATTGCAAACCCATTATTAGGTTGGGAAAATACAAAACAGTATAATCTAGGAACTGAAATAGGAATTTTAAATAATCGATTTACGATTGAAATAAATGCTTACAAAAAGAGTACTAAGGATTTGTTGATTAGTTTGCCAATAACTAGTGTTTCTGGTTTTAATAATTTAACAACCAATTCGGGTGGAGTAGAAAATAAAGGAATTGAATTTGATTTCAAAGCTAAAATTTTTGACAAATCATTTAAATGGCTTTTTTCTGCAAATGCATCATTCAATAAAAATAAGATGGTTGACATGGGATTTTTGGGTACTTCAGGTCAAATTTTTGGGCCATCTATGTTAAATTCTGGGGGCTTACTTAACCAGCCTATAAATGTTGCTAAATTGGGGTACGCTATAGGTTCATTTTATGGTTATAAAATAGACGGTATATACCAAAATGCAACTGAAGTGGCTAATGGTCCCGAAAAGACAACTGCTAAACCTGGTGATTATAAGTTTGTTGATTTAAATGGCGATGGTACTATCAGTGCATTAGATAGAACGGTGATTGGAAATCCCAATCCTAAATACATTTTTGGAGCAAATAATGAATTTGAATACAAAGGGCTCACTTTGTCAGTTTTTATACAAGGTAGTATTGGCAATCAAGTAGCCAATTTAAACAGATTTAGATTAGATGCATTAAATGGTAATATATTTAATATATCACAAACTGCATACAATGGCAGATGGACTGGAGAGGGAACGAGTAACTATTATCCAAGAGCTAAATGGACTGGTGGTTATTTTAATTCACGTTTTGCAGATTTTTTAATTGAAGATGGATCCTTTGTGAGATTGAAAAATGTTACATTAGGCTACAACATACCATTGAAATACCAAAAGCTAATAAAAAGTGCAAAAATATTTATTACAGGCACAAATTTAATCACTAAAACTAAGTATAGTGGATATGATCCTGAAGTGAATACAAATTTCAACAATCCTCTTTCGCCAGGTATAGACAATGGTACATATCCTCAAGTAAAAACGTATTCAGTTGGCATAAATTTCAAGTTTTAAAAAGCCTTTTAAGTTGTCATATTAAAAACTATAATAATGAAAAATATTAAAATAAACTTTATCATCATATTTGTGATTTTATTTACTTGGTCATGCACTAAAGTTGATCAAATTATTTATGATGCACCTACTCCAACTTCAGCCATTAAAACTCAAGCAGATATTGATAATGCTATATGTGGGATTTATTCAAAATTAAATGCATGGGATTGCTTTAAGGAACAGTCTTTTACAACAATCCCTTATGCCGATGATTTGTCTTCAACAGCCACTAATAACACTGGTATTTGGGCAGCACGTATTGGTGTAAATGCAGGTGTTTCAAACTCCCTTAATGTTTGGAGAGCATTTTATACATGTATATCAAATGCGAATGCAGTACTTGGATATACTGAAACTACAAAAATAGTTGATGCATATAAAACTAAGGCAAAAGCAGAAGCAAAATTTCTTAGAGGCTTAGCTTATTTTTATTTGGTACAATATTATGGAGGAGTACCTATAACTACAACAGTTTTTAATGGATCTACAGATTTAAATCCATCAAGGTCAAGTGTTGATTCTGTTTATAAATTAATACTTTCTGATTTAAAAGAAGCTACTACTGGTTTACCTACAAGGTTGGTTCAACCCTCATCTGAATTCAATAGAGCTACACAAGGAGCAGCTTATGGATATTTGGCAAAAGCAAATTTAACCTATGCTAATTACTTGAGCTTAAACAATAGATCTTCTGAATCAACTAAATATTATACAGATGCAAAGGCATCAGCAGATTTTATAATCAATTCAGGTCAATATAGTTTATTAGCTGACTATTCAAAAATATGGGATGTGACTCAAGAAAAAGCAGCTTATGCTGAAGTTATGTTTGGGATTGCATATACTCGTGATGCTGTAACAACTAATGTTGTTAGTGAAGGTTCTGGTTGGGCAGCTTTTTATAATCCATCAAGTAGGCCAAATGTTTCTGGAAATGGTGCTCTTAAAACAGGTAATGGAACTTATAAAGTACAACCATGGTTCTACGAGCGATACACATCCGGTGATTATGTAAATGATTATAGAGTTGAAACATCATTTTTGACTTCTTGGAACAATACATCAGCAAAACTATCAATAACATTTCCATTTGTTCCAGCAGTTGGAGTTGTAATTGGTGCAACTGAATCACAACCGTACGTAAACAAGTATATTGATCCAAATGGAGTAGCTCTTCAAAGTAATGAAAATGATTTGTTTTTGCTCAGGTTTTCAGAGATGTATTTGATAAAGGCCGAAGCAGAAAATGAATTAAATGGACCAACAGTAGAATCGTTTACTGCCTTTAATGCGGTAAGGGCAAGGGCTAGGAAAGCAAATGGTGTAGCAAGAACAGCACCAGCTGATTTAACACTTACTGTTGCCCCTACAAAACAAGCATTCAGAATGAAAATTTTTGATGAAAGGGGTTTAGAATTTGTTGGCGAATTTAATAGATGGTTTGATTTGGTTAGAATGAGTGCACCTGATGATAAAACCACAATGTACGAATATCAATATGCTACCTATCTGCCAACATTAGTTGCTGGGTTACCAACTTATAATGCCACCACTAGAACTTGGTCAACTGGAAGAACAGAAAAAACGAATGTAGTTCCTTTCGATAAAAAGTATTTACTATTCCCAATTCCTTCAAACGAATTGTCTGTAAATAAGAAGATGACACAAAATCCTGGTTGGTAGTTTCTGAATTTTTAATAAAGATTCTAATCATTAATTGAAACTATTTGAAGTAGAAATATTTCAAATAGTTTTTAAATCAATATAATGAACATTCAAAGTACTTATAAAAAAATAGTATTCAGTTCTTTTTTTCTTATTACAATTTTTCAACTGGGCTTTAGCCAATCAAAAAAAATAAACACCAATAAACCTAATATTATCATCATTTTAATGGATGATATGGGATATGGCGATATTGGAGTAAATGGTGCATTAAACTATCAAACACCCAATATAAATAAATTGGCAAGTGAAGGAATGCGGTTTACCAATTTTTTAGTTGGTCAACCCGTTTGTACTGCTTCTAGGGCTGCCTTAATGACTGGTTGTTATCCAAACAGAATAAATTTGACTGGAGCTCTAATGCCTAATTCAGAAATAGGAATCAATGCTTCGGAAATTCTAATGCCTGAGATGTTAAAATCTAAAGGGTATAAAACTGCAATGATTGGGAAATGGCATCTTGGCGATAGTTATCAATTTTTGCCATTGCAAAATGGTTTTGATAATTATTATGGTATTCCCTATTCAAATGATATGTGGCCAGTGAATTTTGATGGAACAAGTGCTAGAATGGATTCATCTAATCCTAAAAGTGCATATCCTCTATTGCCTATTATTGAAGGGAATAAAATTGTGGCTCATATAAATAACTTTGAAGACCAAGATAATATTACTACAAATTACACAAATAGGGCAGTCAATTATATTAACAAGTCTGGATCGCAGCCATTTTTTTTATATTTAGCTCATTCTATGACGCATGTGCCATTAGGTGTTTCAGAAAAATTTAAAGGTAAAAGCAAACAAGGGATGTATGGCGATGTAATGATGGAAATTGATTGGTCTGTTGGAAAAATTATGAAGGCCTTAGTTGAAAAAGGAATAGATAAAAATACTTTAATAGTTTTTACAAGCGACAATGGCCCTTGGTTAAAATTTGGAAACCATGCTGGAACGAATGGTGGTTTTAGAGAGGGTAAAGGAACACCTTATGAAGGAGGGCAAAGGGTTGCCTGTATTATGCGATGGAAAGGAATAATTCCAGAAGGAACAATTTGCAATCAATTAACTTCTACAATAGATTTGTTTCCAACAATTGCAAATATAGTAAGAGCTGAATTACCAAAACATAAAATTGATGGTGTTGATATTTCAGTTTTGATACAAGGTGATATTAATGCCAATCCCCGTAAATATTTTTACTATTATTATTCAAAAAATGACTTGCGGGCTGTTAGAAGAGATAATTGGAAATTAATGCTTCCAATTAAACACGATTTATCCAATGAAATTTTTTCTAGAGGGATGAACAGAGTGCCTGGTGAAACTGGGTTTAAGGATATTTCTTTAGCATTATATGACTTGGCAAATGATCCTAATGAATTCTACGATGTGAAAAATCAATATCCAGATATTTTGGCAAAATTATTAAAAATTGCTGAAACTGCGAGGAATGACTTAGGAGACAATGTAATAGGCATTAAGCCTTCAGTAAATGTAAGGCCAGTTGGAAGAGTTAACTTATAATGTCATTCAATGAAAAAAATTATTTTAATACAAACGTTCCTTCTTTTAATTGTCTATTCTTTTGCTCAAGTAAGGCAAAGAAATATACCTCAGAATGTTGTACTGATTTTAAGCGATGACCAAAGCTATAATACTATAGGAATTTTGGGCAACAAAGAAATTCAAACACCAAATTTAGATCGATTGGCTATAGATGGGATGAGTTTTTCACAAACACATGTTATGGGAGGCCATCAGGGTGCTGTTTGTATTCCAAGTAGAGTAATGCTTTTGACAGGTAGATATGTAAATAGGCTGCCAAATGATGGTATAGTGATACCTGATAGTTTGACCAGTTTACCGGAAGTGTTAAGAACTAATGGTTATCTTACTTATCACACAGGTAAATGGCATAGCGACAAAGCTTCCCATCATCGGTTTTTTAGTGATGGCGGAGATATTTTTTTTGGCGGAATGCATGTTGATGGCGGTCATAAACACCCAACAGTATATAACTATGATTCTTCTGGATTATATCCCAATTCATTAAAACGAATAAGCGATACCATTAGCACACAATTGTTTGCAGAAAATGCAATTTCATTTTTGAATAGCTCAAAAGCAAAACAGCAACCATTCTTCTGTTATATTGCTTTTACCTCACCTCATGATCCAAGATCTATAACCACTGCATATCAAAAATTGTATCATCCTGATTTGATATCTGTTCCCCCTAATTTCTTACCAGAACATCCATTTGATAATGGAGATTTGAATATAAGAGATGAAAAACTTTTGCCTAAACCATTAACTGCAAATGCATTGAAAAATGAAATTGCTCTTTATTATGGTATGATTACTGAATTAGATTATCAAATTGGAAGAATTTTAGACGCGCTTAAGCTAAATAATTTGTATGAAAATACTTTAATTGTTTTTGCTAGTGATAATGGATTGGCTCTTGGTCAACATGGTTTATTGGGAAAACAAAATTTATATGAACATAGCATACGTGTTCCCATGATTATTTCAGGTAAGGGTGTTAAAAAAGGAACCGTTTATAATGGTTTTAATTATTTAAGTGATATTACCCCAACTGTTTTAGATTATCTGAAAATTCCAAAACCAAGTACAATAGAAGCAAAGAGTTTATTTCCAATTTTCAAAAATCCAAATTTAATCGTTAGAAAAAGTATATACAATTTATATGGTAACTGGTTAAGAAGTATAAAAACTGACGACGGTTATAAATTAATCCTATACAATGTAAATGGATTGATACACAAGCAACTCTTTGATTTAAAGAACGATAAATGGGAGCAATTTAATTTAGCAGATAATCCTCATTATTTTAAAATAGTGGAATCAATGCAAATTAAATTGATAAACGAAATGAAAAACAGTCATGATAATTTGGACATTACAAAATTAGATTGGGGTAGAAAAAGTGGAATGAAATCCAGTGGCGATATAATCAACAATTAAAAAAATAAAAAAA
>CAMBYC010000101.1 GCA_945871875.1 Sphingobacterium thalpophilum | reverse complement strand
CAAATCAAAAACTAGTAACCAGTGGAACGGGTATGGTATTCTGTGTGAATAGAGGTTTAGAAGTTTTAAGTGGAACTTTTGAGTTAAGTGCAACAGACGATATTGAAGGAAGGACAATTACGGGCACAGCCGCCTCACCTGTGATTATGGTAAGAGCCGGTGCAACATTTAACATGGCTGGTTCAACTTCACATATTAGAAGATTCAATAATTCTGCTGCTAATACAATGAAAATTGGCGTATTAACAGTTTATGGAACAGCTAATTTGGCTGCAGGTAGTTCTAACAATGTTAGCTTTACCGGTATAGATATTGAGTCAGGTGGTAAAGTTGAAATGCCATCAAGTAGAGGCACATCATCTACAGGTTATTTTAATCCTGGAATAATTAATATCAAATCTGGTGGATTATTTCTTTCAAATACATCTTCTACTTATTGGTATAATAACGCTACCACCAAAACAGTTGTTAATATAAAAAGTGGTGGTGAGTACGAAGCCGCAGCCTCTACAAACAGTTTGGTAAATGTAACTTGGAATTTAGAATCGGGAAGTGCATTTAGATATTCTTCTTCCAGTATTGCTGCAGATATAACTTCTTATAAAACGCTTATTTTATCAGGTTCTTCACCAAAAACCTTGCCTGCAAACATCACTGTTGAAGAGTTATTACAACTCTCAGGGTCTTTTGGAACTACCGCATTAGCAGTATTGTCATTAGGTGGTTACACACTTACTTACGGTACAAACGCAGTATTGCGTTATGGTTCTTCCAGTGCAAATGCAGCACAGACTGTAACTGCAGCAGAATGGCCTGCTACCAATGGCCCTAATAACGTACAAATGTACAATAGCGGTTTAACCCTTACTTTACCACGCACCATTACTGGAACATTATCTCTAACAAGTGGAACCTTAACCCATGGTGGTAATCTTACCATGGCTTCCGGTGCCACTATTTCACGTGCGAGAGGTGCATTGGGAACAGCTCCTAATTTTGGTGCAACCACCAATTTGAACTACAACAGCAGCACCACAAAGGTTACTACAGATCTTGAAGTTCCAAGTAGTGGTTTGAACAACCTCACCATGAATACTGCCATGGGAATTACCATAGGGGCTCCAATAACCGTTAATGGAACGCTTACCCTTACCAACGGTATTGCAGATTTGGGCGCAAATAATCTTACTACATCAGCAGTTGCCGGCGGAAATGCAAACAGCTTTATCAATACCAATGGAGCAGGAGTATTAACGGTTAAAAATATTGGAGCAGTATCCACTACCATTCCCGTTGGTTATACAACCTATTCGCCTATCATTTTAAGCAATAGCGGAACTGCTGATGACTTCTCCGTAAATGTAGCCCCCGGAACCATTTGCAACGCAGCAGCACTAAGTAGTGTGAATAGGGTGTGGACCATTGGAGAAGCCGTAGTAGGCGGTTCGAATGCTTCTATCGGAATGCAGTGGAGCCCTTATTTGGAAGGTGCCTCCTTTTTACGCAATAATTCTGCAGCGGTGCATTGCAGCAGTAGTGCCATCGATTTAAAAGGAACCATCGGTGCAGCAGCTGTTACAGATACATTTTTTGTGCAAACAATTGCCGGAATCAGCAGTTTTTCTCCCTTCGGCGTAACAAGTGATGCTATTATACTTCCTGCTCGTGGATTAACCCTAGGTTGGAAAAAACTTAGCAATTCCAATTTGCTGTTATGGAAAACAATGGGTGAATTTAATACTGCTTTTTATGAAGTAGAAAGAAGTTCAAGCAGCACTAATTTCAAAGCTATCGGGAAAGTTGCGGCAAAGCCGGGTAACAATACCGTAGAAAATAGTTATCAATTTGAAGATTTACAACCACTTTCTGGTGTAAACTATTATCGTTTGAGGGTTTTAGACAACAATAGCACTGTACAATATAGTCCGGTAATAGCCATACGTTCTGAAATCAATCAAACTAGTTTTCAGGTATACCCCAATCCGGTGAGTGGCAAAACTATCAATGTGGCAATAGAAGCTACAGAAGTGGGTATTTATCAAATAGGTATTTTCAGCATGCAAGGACAATTGTTGCAGCAAGAGCAACGAGCTATAACAGCCAATGGTTCTTTGCAACAAATTCAACTGCGGTCACAAATTGCCCCAGGAATGTATTTGTTGAAATTAACCAATGCTAAAGGCAACCAAATGAAACAGATGATTGCCGTACAATAAAGGAATATATTTAAAATGATTAATGTAAAAGCCGGCAATGTGATTTGCCGGCTTTTATTATTTAGTAGAATTGTTATTTACAGAAATTGACAAGGAAATACACTTTGTCAAAGATAAGCAAAGTCTAAAATTTTAAACAAGCATACTAATTGGCGCTAGTAAAGGTGGGTAAAAAATGATATTTGGGAAATTTTATAAGTAATAGCATTGCTTCTTAGCCAACAATGTCAAAATTACTTTTACGACTTACATTTTACATCTTTCGACTTTCGACTTACGACTTACGACTTACGACTTACGACTTATGACTTATGACTTACGACTTACGACTTATGACTTTCGACTTATGACTTACGACTTATGACTTTCGACTTACGACTTACGACTTACGACTTACGACTTATGACTTTCGACTTACGACTTATGACTTTCGACTTACGACTTATGACTTACGACTTATGACTTATGACTTAAGTCTTACGACTTATGACTTACGACTTATGACTTAAGTCTTACGACTCCCACCCATGCTCCCAAACAATGGTATTAAAGCGTATCCAAGAGTTCTGATCTCGAAGATAAATTTCAGATGCATTACGATCTAGAAACAATTTATAATCAAACTTCGGAAATCCTTGAATGATATATCCTGGGTAGTACCAAGTTTTTCCTTGTGAGAATGCATATTGGGCTTTCAATAGCATCAAGTATTTTCCTAAACTGTATTTCTTATAGTCGGGATGATAAAAGTTAACAATACCGGCAATTGAAGTCAAACCGTTATCAAAAATTCCTACGGCAATCAATCGATTACCATCTCTTATTTCAATGGCATAACTAGAATAAATGGACTCATGATGTCCTTCCAATAAAGCATCTTTTAAAAAAGGGGAACCAATAATAGTACTTAACCAATATTGTTCATTGAGATCTTCCATTTCATCTGTAATATGAAGCGGTTTTACTGAAACAGTAAAATTTTTATTGGCTTTAAAAATTTTGTGGTGTGTTTTCGACATCTCAACATCCTTTAAATGGATGCGCAACCAATACACTGGATAGGCATTTTCATTTTCCTTGATGGCATCCGTTGTAAAAATAGCTTGCCCCATTCTATACCAACCCAATTTTAGGTAGTTGTCCAATTCTTGCGGGCTCATTGATTTTGGGTATTCAAATGGATCCATCTAGGAGCAAACTTTGTTAAGTAAGCGGCAAAGGTAATTGGTATCAGATGATTTTCAAATTATGCATTGTATCGAGTTGTCTATTTATTCCTTACTTCTTCATTTTTTCTTTGGTTAGTGATGAACTTTTCACCAAATGAAACCTTTTTTGCCATTGCAGAACCGGGAGCAATTACACGCCAAAAGGGTGTAATTGCATCAATATCCATTCCATTAAGATATGCTTCATAGGCAGCTTCTGCAACAATACGAATGAAAATACCTGTAGTCAGCGGACAAGTATAATCTGCATTAAATTGAGCAGCTAGATCTTTTCTTATGGTAGAAGTGGATAAAAATGTGCCTTTGGGAATTTTTTTGATATAATCATCAACAATTTTAGGGGTAGCAATCAGCATTGTAGCATGGGCTAGAATATCTGAAAATCCTTTTTCAATTCGTTTTACGATTGGTTTTTTTTCAATTAGCAGCTTTTCCTTCCAACTTTTATTTTTCATAGATCCTTTTTATTTCAATATTGTATGGAATGACTAGCAAAAAAATACCTGTTTTTAATAAATAATTAAAAACAGGTATTTAAATAATGTATCAATATCTAATGCCAAAAAATAAATTGAAATAAATACATTGGAGCTAATACAAATGAATTTTGATCATTTAATGAATATAATTTTATAATTATACTATTTAGCCTTGTATTTATTTACTTTGAAATAGAATTAAGTAACTTAATCTTGAAATTTTTCGCCTTTCTCATCATATAAGAGGGAACCTGATTCCAATCTAAAGCAACTGGTACTTTTTGCGTTTCAAAAATCATTTTAAAAAATTGAAAAATTCTTTCTCTATCTGCGCAGTTGTTTGCTTTATTATTGGTAAACCAAGTTTCAGCAAGCATTTCCTCCATCAACTTATCATTGTTGTCTAGCGTAATAATTCGATCAATTACTTCTTCATCAGACGAATAATCATGGTAGTTGATAAAGCTTTTGGTATTAAACTCTCTATCAATACAGGGGCTACCCCAATAAATTGGAATAGTATCTACCAACATTGGTTGTACAATTTTTTCAGTAACATATCCTGTAGCACTAACATTTTCGAATGCGATATTAAATTTATAATCTGAAAGAAATTCTACTTTATTTTTTACGGGGCCACCTACATTATTTAAAAATCTACCTCCTGAATCTACCGTTTTATATTTACTTAACTTTTCAAAAAAAGTATTTCTCTTCTGTGCTTTACCATTTGCAACTACAAAACAGCAAAACTTCGTCTTCTTTTGTTTAAACTCTTGAAAACTCATTTTGGGATTCATATTAAATAATGGCGTTGCCTCATCCCAGGTACAGTATAAGGGTAATCGATAATGATTATGTCGATTGGTGAAAGAGTAACTCAGTGCATAATCACAATTGAAAAAATTGGGTAAGACATTCTCGGGAGTATAAAATATTCTAATGCATTTATATTTAACATATTTATCCCCATATACAGAATAAATTAAAAAGTCTGGATTGTCAGAAATCTCCACTTCAAAATACTGGCGTAAAAAGCCAGTAAACCAGTTTATTTCAGGTTTGAAACCTCTCCACATATCACTAAATCCAAGTTTTATTTTCAATGTTGTCTTTTTTTGGTTTTATAAATTATCCTTAGATATACGAATATACGAAATATTTTTCAATCTTATTGCACAAAAATAGTTGTTTACAACCTTTTATTGTTTAATCATTTGATTAGTTAATTAGCAAAATATAAAAAATATTATCTATTCAATAAAAATTTGTTAATAATAATACGAATAGCAGCATTTATTTTTGTGTTAATTCAAAACAATCTCGCTGTACATTAGTCATAGAGATTAATTTTTTTTATTGTTCAATCTCAAGCAAACAAAAATACAATACATTGTCAGATCAACTAGTTATGTATCATGTATATGAAAGGCAAATATCCTGGCATTAGCATTTAGAACTTCAAATAGCAACTACGGTGTAGTATTTCAATGATTTTATCAATCTTCCTTGGATAGATAATGATGTTATAGATGACTAGTTATTGCATTAAACCCTCATTTTAGTATAGTATCCTTTATTTTAAAGATATTTGCCATTAAATTATTGCACCGTGCGACTTTCAATTTTGTTACTTATCCTCCTGTTTGCTCAATGTAATACAGATAAAAATATGAACGATAGAACAACTATTCACGCCATAAGATTGAAACCTGGGGAAGATCTTAAGTTATCGATTGACGCATTTGTTGCAGCTCATCACATAACTGCGGGTTGGGTGATTACTGCTGTGGGTAGCCTAACCCAAACAAATATCAGATATGCCAACCAACCCAATGGCGCTCAACTAAAAGGTCACTTTGAAATTGTTTCATTAACCGGAACCTTGAGTATTAATGGATCACATATACATACTAGCATGAGCGATTCAACTGGATATACTGTTGGGGGGCACCTTTTAGAAGGAAATATCGTGTACACTACAGTTGAAATTGTAATTGGAGAATCTAAGCAACTTCAGTTTACAAGGGAAAAAGATGGTACAACCCCTTGGGAAGAATTGCAAATAACTGAAAAATAAAAAATCGCTCCGGATGTTGAGCGATTTTTTGTGTTTGGTAGGTTAGCAACAGATTTTGCCTAATTAAAGACGTAATTTAATTAAACGTGAATTTTAATACGGGTTAGGTGGTTTCATTAATTACCTGTTGTTAAATTGGTGTTGGTTAGCAATTGGGTCAAAACATTAACAATTCTCATCTGAATGTAGAAACAATCAATAATTGATAATTTGTTTTTATGTTTTGTGTATTTTTCTTATTCAAATGTATTATAGTTTGCTCTTATCTCATTGAAATACAATGATTATTTTCCCAAATACACACAATTTCAATAGATTATATTACATATTTTACGTAAAAATACCTAATTCATAATATTATTTTTGTGTAAATATTAAGATATATTTTGCAATTTATCTTAAACATAACTCCTACATATATCATTTAATCAGAACCATTTCAAAAATTTTGTAAAAAAATAGCTTCTAAATCTTAGAAGCTATTTTTTTATAATGTAATAGTTTGATTTATGATTAGCAATACATTCGCTCAATTGTTTCGTTGTATTTTTCAAAAATAACCTTACGTTTAAGTTTTAATGTGGGTGTAAGCTCACCACCATCGATAGTCCATTCGGAAACCAATAATTCAAACTTTTTGATTTGTTCTACATGATTGAAAAACTGGTTGAACTCTTCTATTATGTTTTTATACAATTCAATTACTTTAGGATCCCTAATTAAATTTTGTTCATTTAAAGGAAGGGCATTGGGTTGATTGTGGTACCACTGTTGCAAAGTAGCCATATTGGGTACAATCAATGCCCCTGCAAATTTTCTTTCAGCCCCAACAACCATCATTTGTTCAATAAATGGAGATTCTTTCATTCTGTTCTCAATAGGCTGGGGAGCAACATATTTTCCACCACTGGTTTTGAAAATTTCCTTCTTACGATCTGTAATTTTTAGAAATTTATTGTTTTCCCAAACTCCAATATCGCCAGTATGAAACCAACCTTCTTGATCTAAAACTTCTGCTGTAAGTTCTGGTTGCTTGTAATATCCCATCATGATGTTTTCACCTCTGCAACAAATTTCTCCATCTTCAGCCAAACGTACTTCAACACCTTTTATAATAGGACCAACAGTTCCAAACTTTCTTCCTTTTGCTTCAAATCTATTCACTGTTATAACTGGAGAAGTTTCTGTTAATCCATAACCTTCCATGATTACAATTTTTGCAGCTGTGAATATTCTTGCCAAACGTACTTGACAAGCTGCCGCTCCAGTTACAATTGCATTAATATTTCCGCCTAAACCTTCTCTCCATTTTGAAAACACCAATTTGTTTGCAATCGCTAATTGAAAATTATACCAAAATCCTAGGTCTTTTTCCAAATCAAATTTATTCCCCAAATCAACAGCCCAAAAAAACAATTTTTTCTTAATACCTGTTAACTCTTGACCTTTTGCTATAATCTTATCGTAAACTTTTTCCAACAAACGTGGTACTGTTGAGAAAACAATTGGCTTTACTTCTTTTAAATTTTCACCAATTGTATCCATACTTTCCGCATAATAAATAGAACAACCGTGGAAAAGATAGATATACGAAACCATCCTTTCAAATATATGATTCAGAGGTAAAAAACTTAATGCCTTTTCATTTTTGGAAGTTACTACAGGATAGAATACTTCTTCTACATTGAGCACATTGCTCAAAATGTTTTTATGACTCAACATTACCCCTTTCGGAGTTCCTGTTGTTCCTGATGTGTATATGATTGTTACAAGATCTTCGTAGCTTATACTTTTCTTAATTTCAACCAGTTTCTCTTTTTCTTCATCCGTTCCTTTGGCTAAAATGTCTTTCCAATATAAGGCTTCTTGAATTGCATCAAATGTAAAAACGGCTTTTAAAGTTGGACATTTATGGCGGATAGACTGTACTTTATCATAAAGCAATTTATCGCTTACAAATATGAGCTTTACTTCTGCATCATTTAACACATATTCTAATTCAAGCACATTGATGGTTGGATAAATAGGCGTTAAAACTGCTCCAATCTGCTGAACAGCCAAGTCTAAAATCAACCATTCTGGTCTATTGTTACTGATTACGGCGATTTTATCCCTACCTTCTAATGTTTTATCATTTGCTCCTAAATGCAAACTCAATAAACCAGCACTTAATAAATCTACAGTTTCTTTTACTTCCGCAGTACTGTATTTTCTCCAAACGCCGTCAACTTTAGCGGCAAGCATATCATCTTTTGGATTGTTCTCCAATTGATGAGCAATACAATCAAATAATCGAGTTGGCTTCATATTACAATCGTTGTTAAGGAACTAATAACGAGTTCCATCAAATAATTAAATAAAGATATACTGTAAGGTAAAAATTTATACTTCAACAATCAAAAAATGAATAGAAAAATTGTGGTATTAATGGTAATATTGGTCTAAGTTCATTTTAAACAACCTGTTTTTCTGAAAATATTGGAAGTTTTTAAACTCCTCAACATGTTTTGATTGCCATTCTTGGAATTGTGATGGATTAGAAATGCCTGCAAACAACCATTGGTTATAGGCATCAAACATTCCACCGCTTAATAATTGTTGCCAATGATCAAACAATCGATAAGGAAAATTTGGTTCAGTATTATTGAACCAATTTTCGATAAATTTTGATCTAATGGTTGTTAAAGATGAAGGCGTTATTCCTGAAACCGTTGCATCAGACTGTTTAGTTAATAAGTTGAACACAGCTGTTTCAAATGGATGCACTTTTTTGGTGTCTGGGATTAATTGTTGTTCTACATAAAATCTTTTATATGCATCCAACAATTGGTTCTTAATTTCTGCCGTTCGCATTGAATAGCTTTCTAAATTGATGAATATTTCGCTATACAATAAACACCAAACAATATTTTTTTGACTATAGTAATAATATTTTGAAGCATGGTAATAGTTTCCAGAATAGGATGGATCTAATTTGATGCCTTCTTCCCAAATTTTTATGGCTTCTGCTTGTTGCTCTTTTACCAATAGGATTTCACCATATTCAAAATGTAAGGCACCGCTTTTTGGAAATTTTTTTAATCCTTTTTGATAAAGTTTATCAATGGTTTTGATGTCGTTTAGCTCTTTATAAATATTTGCCGCAATTTGATAGGTTTGTACATCTGCATCCTCTCTGTCAACAAGTGGAGAGATTACATTTTTTGATGTTTCATAATTGCCGTTGAGGTAGTAAACATAAGCAAGGTCTTTAAGAATTCCAAGATTTTCAGGATGCAATTGGGCTGCTTTTTTCAAAACCAATTGAGCGTTTGAATAGTCTTTTTGCCTAAGAAAATTTCTTGCAGTTTCTTGCATGGTTTCGATATCTGTTTGTCCAACCACTTGAAAAACAGAAAGCAATAAAAATATAGATATAATAATCTTCATATTACTATTTAGCGATTAATAAATGAGGTGGGTTAGTAAACCGTCTCTTAGTTTTGGTTCAAACCAAGTACTTTTTGGAGGCATTACGTTTCCACTGTCTGCAATATCGAACAATTGTTGAATACTTACAGGATATAAACTGAAAGCAGCTGCCATTTCTTCGCTGTTAACTCGATCTTCAAGGGCTTTCAAACCTCTTATTCCACCAACAAAATCAATACGTTTATCGGTGCGTTGGTCTTTAATTCCCAATATCTTATCAAACAAATTGTTTTGGAGGATGGTTACATCGAGAATACCGATTGGATCATCCGTAAAAGTTCCTTGTTTTGATGTTAAAACGTACCAATGGTTATCACAATACAATCCAAATTCATGTAAGCTAGAAGGTGCAACGGGCGTTGCACTTTTTGTGATGGTGAAATCAGCCTCAACAGCACTTAGAAATGCATCAACAGATAAACCGTTGAGGTCTTTAATCACTCTATTGTAATCCATAATTT
Source organism: Sphingobacterium thalpophilum (assembly GCA_945871875.1). Classification (GTDB taxonomy): domain Bacteria; phylum Bacteroidota; class Bacteroidia; order Chitinophagales; family Chitinophagaceae; genus Pollutibacter. The sequence goes on along the minus strand of CAMBYC010000101.1, from coordinate 766 downwards.
TCAATTGATTGGATGGAAACAAGGTAGTCAGAAACCAAGAAGCAGCAGGGGTTGCATTGTCGCCAAGTGCTTCTCTCACTTTTGCGGCACTAGCAGCACGATGATGACCATCGGCAATATAAGTGCAGGGTATGTTTTTCTCAAACAATTCAGTAATTGTATGAACAGTTTCTGCATCATTTACTACCCAAATGGAATGTGAAATTCCGTCATCAGCAATAAAATCATACGCGGGTTGGTGAGTGGTTTTCCATTGGTTGATAAGCGTATCTACCGCATTATCGTTTTTGTAGGCCAAGAAAACATTCCCGGTTTGGGCTCCAGTTATTCTAATATGGTTGATTCGATCATTTTCTTTATCTGGACGGGTAAACTCGTGTTTTTTAATAATGTTGTTGTTATAATCATCAACTGAAGAAACACAAACCAATCCGGTTTGGTTGATTTCACCCATGATCAATTGATAAATATAATAAGCCGGTTGTTCTTCTTTAAACAATGAACCCGAAGCATGCAACAATTCAATGTTCTCTTTAGCTTTAAGATAAACCGCTTCAGAATAGCTGTTTACTTCTGGATGTAAATCAATTTCCGATTTTGTTACATGCAAAAACGAATATGGATTGTTTGCTATTTCTTGTCTAGCTTCTTCACTGTTTAATACATCATACGGACGAGAAGCCACCAACGGTGCCAAAGCTACAGTTGGTCTTAATGCTGAAAAGGGGGAGATTTTTGCCATAAGACTTATTGAGTTATGAGTTAT
>CAMBYC010000100.1 GCA_945871875.1 Sphingobacterium thalpophilum | reverse complement strand
CGGGATCTGTAATCTCTAATAGTTTGAAAGTTATTTCACTCATCTCCCCTTCCAAATAGTGCGAATGCTCTGGATAGTTTTTAGTATAATTCCCTTCCAACAAATCTAAAATCTGATGCTCCTCATCATAATTATCCTGGATCTTAAAGCCAAAGAATTGTGCCAAATGCAAACTAAAATACAAAGGAAAATTGGCTGCAACAGTTGAAGTCGCTTGATCCAATTGCACAAATGAATCTTCTATAAATTCATACAATTCTGGATTGGATTCTGGTTGCTTGAGCGATTTTTGTATCAACTCTATCATAAACAAGGCTACCGCATTTTTATGCACATTGCGGTAAATGTCTGTATACAAAACACTTATCTTAAATTCTTTGATCCGTTGCAAATTTTTCTTCTCATCATGATAAACCACCATCTCTAAAAAGGTTGCAGGCTGAAAATGATTGGCTCTTGCAGGTTGCTTTGCAGTAAAACTCCGCACCCCGTTGATGATGTAAGATTGTAATCCAAACAACTCGGTAAACATCGATACAATCAAACTGGTATCCCCATATTTCACAGCCCTCAATACAACACCTTTTGTTTTATGCAACATATTTACCTTATAAAAAATATCTTCCCTACCGTTTTGTTTTGATTGCTTTCATCGGAAACCAATACCAAATAAACTCCGCTTGCAATGGAATTGCCATTGTAACTTTTCCCATTCCAAACTGCTTGTCCTCCTAGCGACTTTGCCTGATATACCAACCTCCCATCCAACTCAGTAATCTTAACCCAAGAATTGTTTGGTAACCCTCTTATCGCAATGGTTCCGCCATATCCCTTTGGCACCGGATTCGGATAAACCAATACTTTACCAACTGTTTCCTCCCCCTCTGTTGCAGTTCCTCTAAATGAACATATCCCACTTGCTGTTGAAATAAATACTTCTCCTGTTTGAGAATGTATCGCTATTGAACTTACATCATCCGAAAGCAATGGCGAATTGTCTTTTGTATAATGATAGATTATTTTATCTCCTTCAGCACCAATCAACCAAACTCCGTTTTTTGTTGCCACCCATTTCCTATTTGCTCCATCCACAGCAATGGATCTAATGTCCTCATCCTGAAACAAATATCCCGCAAAATTATCTTGTTTTACAATCGGTAAAATGGTTTCACAATTGTTAAACATCACTTGATCTGCACAAGTTACAATACCTATTCCATTGTTGGTGCCTATCCACATATAGCCGTTCTTATCTTTGGCAATACAATTCACAACATTTGATGGCAAATTGCCATAACCTTTTCCTTTTCGTAAATATCGCCAAACATCATCGCCAATATCGTCTATATTTTTGCCCGATTGATACACAAATACCCCATTCCCCTTGGGCGATACTATCCATTTCTGGTTGTAATCGTCAATCACAATAGATGAAACCGCATTTTCAGTATGTAAAAATGGAATGATAAACGACTTCCATTGTCCATTTGCTTTCCTTAAAACCAAGTTCTGTGCCGCCCCAAAGTTGCAAATCCATATATTGTTGTCTACATCTGTTGCTAATCCACTTACTCTATAAGATCCAGGATCTCCTGCCGCTGCCCCTAATCCTGTTCCTTGCTTGTAGATATTTACCTGCTTTGTTTTGGTGATCTCTACTAACCCTCCGCCATAAGATCCCGCAAATATTGAACCTGTTGATGGCTGTTCAGTAAGGGTTACAAAATCTAAAACACTGTCTAGTTTTGGTTGTGCATATAAATTAATCCCCGTCCACTGTTCATCCGCAAATTTGTACAAACCATTGGGATTGTACAAATAATTCCAAGCTGAATTCACTTGTCCAGCTGCCGCCCAAATGGAATTGTTAAAGTATTTCATTTCCCCATAAGCCACATTGATTGGGGAGTTGGGAAATACCCGTTCTGCATTTGTTCCGTTTAGTTTGATTAATCCATTGTTTTTATCTGCCACCCAGCAATCTTGACCAATTTCTAATGCTTGCAATGGGTTCGAAAGCAAAGTAGAACTGTAACTTTTTAAAATGTTGCCATCTACAGAAAGCTGAACAATACTTCCGTTACTTTGAACAGATTGCATCACCATTAACTTGTTTCCAGAAAAATTAATAGCATTGATGGGCTTATTGTTGGCAAACATCAACTTAAATCCACTAACAGTTTGTTGAAAGATGCTGTCGTTTTTTAATGCGATTAAAATATTATTAGACCCGATAACAGTTTTGCAATTGCCAGACGTAATCCCGTTTTGTACCAATGTCCAATTGTTGTAATTCGAGGCTTGTTGATTAATTAAACAAGATTTCAACCCTTCTTCTGTTGCTGCAAAAATTGAATTTCCAGAAATTGTAACCGCATTTACCCGAATATTATTACCGGTTTTACCAATGCGCCAGGTATCTTCTACCTCATATTTGAGTAGATTCAATACAATGATGCCAATACCTGTGCTCAAATACGCTTTATTGTTGTACAAAAATATATGGTAGATGTTTTTGTCTCCAGCAACCGTACTTAACCTGATATCAGGCATGTTTATGGTTTTGTTGTTCTTCAACACATCAATATTGCTATTGTTGTAGGCAATTACAGTTGTTTTTGATGCACTATCAAATGCCATTGCTCTTGTTCCAACATCACTTAATCCTGATGCTTTTGACAGACGGGTAAAAGAACCGTCGGTTTTATCGTAAATAAAAACAGCATATAATGTTGCGGCAATTAATGTGTTGTCATTATTGGCAATTGAAATGGCATTGTTCCAGGGAAGGTGTTCTCGCCATTGACCAATTGGGGGAATTGACTGACCAAAACAGGTAATTTTCAATAAAAGCAATAGAAATAATGTGGAAACCTTGGGCATAATTCAAAAATAGGATTTAATCCATTTCGTAAAATGTTGTTTCTTTGCTACATGTGGAAAAATTTAGCCAAGTGGATCCTTCGCAATAGATTGACATTGCTTATTTCTCTGTTTGTTGTTACTATTACGATGCTTTTTTTTGCATTAAAAGTGCAATTGAGTTATGATTTTGCAAGAGCAATTCCAGTTGATAACCCTAAATACAAGGAATACCTTGATTTTAAGCAGAAATTTGGCGAAGATGGCAATTTGTTGACTATCGGATTTGTGAAAGAAGATCTATTTAAGGTAGATTTTTTTAATGCGTTGATAGATTTCCAAAATGATTTAAAAAAAACAAGTGGAGTAGAAGATATAATAAGTGTTTCAACTGCCATTAATTTGGTAAAGGATATTGAAACCCAAAAGTTGATTCCGGTGCCTTTGTTTAAAGGAAAACAAACATCACAAGTTGAATTGGATAGTTTAAAATCAGTTTTTTTTAATTTACCATTCTACAATGGATTGATGTATAATCCAGATAGCAAAGCATGGTTAATTGGTGTGCGATTGGCCAAGGGCATCATTTCATCCAAACAAAGAGATAAAATAGTGCCAGAACTTTCAGCAAAGATTAATGCATTTGCTAAAGCACAAAATTTGGAAATCCATCAATCTGGTTTACCATTAATTAGAAGTAGTTTGGCAATAAGGATTTCAACTGAAATGAAGTATTTTTTGGTGGCTTCGTTGCTGCTTTCTGCAATCATTTTGTTGCTGTTTTTCAGGTCTTTCAGCTCTTCTATATTGTCTTTAATTGTGGTTTTGATTGGTGTGATTTTTAGTTTAGGATCAATATATCTCTTTGGTTATAAAATCACATTACTGAACGGTTTGATTCCGCCATTGGTTGTGGTTATTGGTGTACCTAACTGTATTTACTTCCTCAATAAATATCACACTGCTTATTTACGGTTAGGCGATAAAAATGAAGCTTTAATCGAGATGGTAAGCAAAATGGGAATCGTTACTTTGTTTTGTAACATTTCTGCAGCAATTGGCTTTATTGTTTTTGCATTTACAAAGAGTGTTATTTTAAAAGAATTTGGGATAATTGCGGGATTGAATATCATGTTGTTGTTCTTCATCTCATTTATTTTGCTCCCATCTGCATTGAGTTATCTCCCTCCTCCTAAAGACAAACATCTCAAATATTTAACCAACAAATGGTTGTCTAAAATGCTGGTGCGCATTGAGTTTTGGGTATTTGATCACAAAAAAACCATTTATATTGTAACCGCTGTTGTGATGGTTTTCTCTGTTGCAGGTTTGTTTCGGTTAAAAGCTGAAGGTTTTATTTTAGACGATCTTCCAAAGTCTGATGTTTTATACAAAGACCTTAAATTCTTCGAAACACATTTTAAAGGGGTTATGCCTTTAGAAATATTGGTAGATACCAAAAAGAAAAACGGTTTATCAGGAATCAAAGCGCTATCTGTTTTTGAGAAAGTAGATGCTTTCTCTAACGAAATTAGCCAGCACCCACAAATGTCGCGACCATTATCCATTGCTGAAGGAATGAAGTTTGCCAAACAAGCCTTTTATGATGGGGATGTAAACAATTATATCATGCCCAATAGTTTTGATGGTGCCTTTGTAAGCGATTATCTAAAATCTAAGAAAGATACTACCAAAGCAGTTACTGGATTCCAACGCATCATGTTGGCGTTTATGGACAGCAATCGTCAAGTTACGCGCATCAGTGTTAATATGGCTGATGTTGGAAGTAAGAGACTACCCGAAATGTTGGATTCATTGCAAAAGAAATCTGCTCTATATTTTGATTCTTCTAAGTTTGATATTCATTTTACGGGAACAAGTGTAACCTTTTTAGAGGGTAGCCGATTTATTATCAATGGCTTAAGAGATAGTATAATTTGGGCATTTTTGTTGATTTCTCTTTGTATGTTGTATCTGTTTAGATCATTTAGAATTCTAATTTGCTCGCTAATTCCAAATTTAATTCCATTGGTATTTACAGCTGGCGTAATGGGTTGGGTGGGTGTACCATTAAAACCAAGCACCGTATTAATATTCAGTGTGGCTTTAGGAATTGCAATAGACGTTACCATAAGGTTTTTGGTCAACTATAAACAAGAACTACCCATTCACAATGGAGATGTTAAGGAAACAGTAATTCAAACCTTGCGCACAACTGGTATTAGTATTGTGTACACCTCACTGGTTTTGATTGCAGGCTTCGTGATATTTGTATTCAGTGGGTTCGGCGGCACTCAATCTCTAGGGTGGCTTACATCTTTATCATTGTTAATTGCTACTGTAACCAATTTAATATTGTTACCGGTTTTGTTGTTGGCAATGGGGAGGAAGAAGGGTTAAGGGTTAAGGGTTAAGGGTTAAGGGTTAAGGGTTAAGGGTTAAGGGTTAAGGGTTAAAAAGTTGAAAAAAAATTCCAATACAAAAAACTTTGAAATATCCTATTTATCCACAATTAACAATTAACAATTAACAATTAACCATTAACCATTAACCATTAATATTCCCCCTGTCATCTCTGCAGGAATTTCAATATTCATGAGTTTCAACATCGTAGGGGCGATATCTCCCAATTTACCAGGATTTAATGTTCCATTCCAATCATTATCGATAATAAAAAACGGAACAGGATTCATTGTGTGTGCGGTATTGGGAGATCCATCTTCATTAATCATGAAGTCTGCATTTCCGTGATCTGCAGTAAGAAATATGGTATATCCATTTGCCAATGCTGTTGTAACAACTTTTTCTACACAATGGTCAACTGTTTCAACGGCTTTAACAACAGCTTCAAAAACTCCGGTATGGCCTACCATATCTGCATTGGCAAAATTGAGGCAAATAAACCCAGCTTTTTGCTTTTCAATTTCTGGCACAATCAAATTGGTAATTTCATTGGCACTCATTTCAGGTTGCAAATCGTAAGTAGCAACTTTTGGAGATTGAGCCATTAATCTAGTTTCTCCTTTAAAAGGTGTTTCTCTTCCACCATTGAAGAAAAATGTTACGTGTGGATATTTCTCCGTTTCTGCAATTCTTATCTGCTCTAATCCCGCTCTTTCTACAACTTCTCCTAATGTATTTACAAGATTATCTGTTTCAAACACCACATTAACCCCTTTAAAGGTTTTATCGTACTCAGTAATTGTAGTATAATACAATTGCAATTTGTGCATTTGGTGTTCAGGCAAATCTATTTGGGTTAACACTTCTGTAATTTCCCTGCAACGATCGGTTCTGAAATTGAAACACAATACTGCATCTCCTTCTTTTATGGTGCCAATAGTTTGGTTGTTTTCATCAACTCTAACAATTGGCATAATAAATTCATCAAAAATATTCTCTTTATAAGTTGCCACAATTTGATCTGTAATTGAATTTGTATGAACACCAACACCTTGAGTTAAAGCATCGTAAGCAATTTTCACCCTTTCCCACCTTTTATCCCTATCCATTGCATAATATCTACCCGTAACACTAGCAATTTTACCGGTTGATTGATCTAGATGTGCTTCAAGTGCTTTTATAAAACCTAAACCACTTTTAGGATCTGTATCTCTCCCATCTGTAAAAGCATGAATAAATACATTTTGAATTCCTTTTTCAGCACAAATTGTGGTAATGGCTTTAATGTGTTCGATATGAGAATGTACACCGCCATCGCTTACCAAACCAATTAAGTGCAAGGCTTTATTGTTGGTTTTAGCATAATCTAAAGTATCTACAAAAGCTTTATTTGCAGTCAATTCTCCAGTTTTGATGGCTACATTTATTCGTTGTAATTCTTGGTAAACAATACGGCCAGCACCAATATTCAGGTGACCAACTTCGCTGTTGCCCATTTGTCCCTGCGGCAACCCAACTTCTTCTCCAAAAGTAGTTAAAGTTGTGTTTGGGTATTTATTGTATAAAGAGCTAACAAATGGCGTTTTTGCTTGTTGAATGGCATCGCTTGCTGGGATCTTTCCTAATCCCCATCCATCCATTATAACCAATATTATTTTTTTTGCTTCCATGCGGTAAAGTTACAAAAACTTTTGTGCCAACTTAAACCCTAGTGAAAGTGAACAATTTATTTATCTTTATAACATGATTGATGTGGATAAGCAACTCGAAAAACTTATTCTTTCTGCAATGGAAGAAGATATTGGAACTGGAGATTATTCTAGTCTAAGTACAATTGCACCCGATGCCATGGGAAAAGCACAATTAAAAATAAAAGAAGACGGTATTTTAGCCGGCGTAGAAGTTGCTGAAAAAATATTTAGTTTGTTAGAACCATCATCAAAATTAAATATTTTGATGAAAGACGGCGATATAATGCATTTCGGAGACATCGCATTTACTGTGGAAGCCCACATTTATACTATTTTAAGTGCAGAACGTTTGGTATTAAATTGTATGCAACGTATGAGTGGGATTGCAACTTTGACGCATCAATATGCAGACTTACTAAAAGGTTACCATACCAAAATTTTAGATACCAGAAAAACAACACCCAACTTTAGGTTATTGGAAAAGATGGCGGTAAAAATTGGCGGAGGAGTTAATCACCGATTTGGGTTGTATGATATGATTATGTTGAAAGACAACCATATTGATTTTTGTGGTGGCATTGAAAAGGCAATTGAAAAAGCATATAATTATATCCAAAATATGCAACCTTCTTTGGCAATTGAAGTAGAAACCCGCTCTTTAGAAGATGTTCAAAAGGTAATTGCTTGTGGAAAGGGGAAAGTAAAACGAATAATGTTAGACAATTTTAATCCAAACGAAATTGTTGCTGCACTAAATTTTATACAAGGCGATTTTGAAACAGAGGCAAGTGGCGGCATCAATATTTCGAATATTGTTGATTATGCAAAAACTGGGGTTGATTATGTTAGTGTTGGTGCATTAATTCATCAAGCACGCAGCCTCGATCTTAGCTTGAAGGCAATAGTTTAATTATTTACTGAAAACTTATTTTACGTTGTATTTGAATTTTTGAAGGTATTGTTTTACTTTTTCCATTTGGCTGCCTTGAATAATAATTTCTCCATTTTTAACGGAACCGCCAGTGCCACAATAATTTTTAACATCTTTACCAAGTTGTTCTAAATCTTCATCTGTGCCAATAAATCCAGTAATAAGTGTAACTGCTTTTCCGGCTCTTTGTTTGGTATCTAACCAAAGTTTAAGCTTTTGCTTTTCGGGCTGCAAAGTTGCAGGCGGAGTATTGTCTTCTTTCTCGAAACGAAAATTAGGGTCTGTACTAAAAACAAATCCTTTTGTATCCGCTTTGTGTTTTTTACTCATAAGCTAAAGTAATAATTTAGGATGGATATTCTTTTAATAGCCACCAATTTAAATCAAATTACACTTCGGAAATTTAAATTATTTGGCTACAGACAATATGAACAATTCATTATCAGAGACTCAAATAAAAAGAAGATTTACACTGGTTATGATATGGCAACCTTGAATAAAGTCAAATATCCTATCATTAATAATCTCAAATATAAACATGGAGAACAAAATAATTTAATCAAAAAATCTGCTTAATTTACTTAACGCAATTTCAATTAGAACAATTGTATCAATTTGATGTTAAGTTTATTCAAGATAACTTGAGGATTGTTATGGATTTTAAAATCACAAATGGAGTTAAAGTAAGTGTAGAGAATTTCTATCAACCAGAATACAGTAACCCTACGGGTCATGAATTTATGTTTGCATACCGAATTACAATAAAAAATGACAATACATTTCCAGTAAGATTGTTGCGAAGGCAGTGGTATATTTTTGATAGCAATTCAACTCATCGAGAAGTAGAAGGCGAAGGCGTTGTAGGTGTTCAGCCGCTTATAAAACCAGGTGAACAATATCAATATGTGAGTGGTTGCAACTTAAAAACAGAATATGGTAAAATGCATGGTTTTTTTGTAATTGAAAATTATAATACAAAATTGACTTTTCAGGTAAATATTCCTAATTTTGAAATGATTGTTCCGTTTAAAATGAACTAAGCTGACAAACTTTAGCTCATCCATAACAAATTATTATCCTGCTTTCCTTTACCTTCACCGCAATTTCATACAAATTACATTCATCGTCTTATGCAGTACAAAGTAAGTTTTAACAACGCAAATAAGGTTTTTTTCAATGCTTTGAAACATTCCGTTGAAGATTATTTTAAAACCAACAACATAAAAAAAACGGGCAATGCCGCTTTATACATCAAAACAGGTATTTTAATTGGTGGAACAGTAGCTCTATATTTTACATTGTTGTATGTAGCAATGCCCTTAATTCTTACATTATTGCTTTGCGGATTGTTCGGGTTGTGTATGGCTTTTATCGGATTTAATATTATGCATGATGCCAACCATGGTAGTTTTTCATCTCGCAAATGGGTAAATGAAATTTTTGGTTTAACACTAAATTTTGTTGGTGGAAATGCATTTATGTGGAAATTAAAACACAACATCATTCATCATACTTATACAAATATTGATGGTGTTGATGATGATTTGAACAATCTCCCTTTTATGAGAGAATGTAAAACCCAAGAATGGAAACCTATGCATCGTTTTCAAGGGTATTATATGTTTGTGTTGTATGGATTTACTTCGATTTCAATGTGGTTGGCTGATTTTACTAAATACTTTTCTAAGAAGATATATACAACAGAACTAAAACCAATGGATTTAAAAGAACACCTTATTTTTTGGATTACAAAAGCAATGTACGTAACTGCTTATGTTGTAGTTCCAATTGTGGTTGTAGGTTGGCAGCATTGGTTGGTAGGATTTTGTGTAATGCACTTTGTACTTGGTTTGTTCCTTGCATTGGTTTTTCAATTGGCACATGTTGTAGAACATGCAGAATTTTCAGTAGCTGGAATTGAGCCTGTAAAAATTGAAAATGAATGGGCAATACATCAAGTAAAAACAACTGCAAACTTCGCAGCTAAAAATAAATTGATTACTTGGTTGGTTGGTGGACTTAATTTCCAAATTGAGCACCATTTGTTTCCTCGCATTAGCCACGTACATTACCCACATATTAGCAAAATAGTTAGAGAAACTTGCGAGCAATTCAATATTCGTTACAATTATTTTCCTACAATGGCAGCCGCTGTAGGTTCTCATTTTAGAATTATGAATGAATTGGGGAAAAAACCGTAAAAGTGAAAAGTTGTAAGTGATAAGTTGATTATTAAAATTTGTACACAAAAAGCAAATTCTAATAAATATTTTCTGAAACTTATAGTTATAACTTTTCACTTGTCACTTATCACTTTTCACTTATCACTTTTCACTTATCACTTTTCACTTAATCTGGTTTATACTTCGACTCCTCAAATAATTTTTGCCCATTCATTGCCATAAGTTGCGGCAATGTAGTTTCAGGATGGTGTTTCATGTAAGATTTTACCAATTGCCAACCTGCAAACAATGCAATATTCCCAGGAGATTGATCTCCCAATTCCGGTGTGTTGGGACCCTCCGTTAAAAAACCCTTTATTTTGGGATAATCGGTTTCAAATAAAAGATTGTCTTGTGTAAACAAATTCCAAATCAATGCTTCATTTTTTTGGCAACCTTTAAGTTGGCTTGAAGTATATCCAATTTTTAATGAATCGGCAACATCTGGCAAGAGTTTATCAAGGATATACATTCTTTTGCCTTTATCAACCATTTGGATAACTAAATTTTCTGATTGTGCAACCTCAGGCATAAAATCATCAATAATATTTATAGCACAATTCACCACAATGGTTGAAGGTTCAAATCTCCTTGAAATGTATGCCGGATAACCCATATTTTCTG
>CAMBYC010000099.1 GCA_945871875.1 Sphingobacterium thalpophilum | reverse complement strand
TTCTTCCTTAATATGGGTTTCCAGCTCCTCTTGTAACGCTGCTTCAAGGAAAGCTTTAAGTAAGGGGGCAAAGGCTCCATCCTTCCCATATAAACTTTTCCCTGACCGAAATTGATCTAACGCTTTTTTCTTAATAATTGCTAATTCTGACGTCTCTTGTTGTTCCATTTTTTGTGTTTGAAGATATTAAATTTTATCTCCTGACACAGTTTATTTTACAGTCTCCATATTTCTTACAAACTTACAAATTACACATAATTATAAACTTAAAATTCATAATTCATAATTCATAATTCTTCCTCACCATTCCAACAACTTCTGAATACTTGCCCCTAACCTAGATTTTGCAAGGAAATGCTGTTCAAGTTCAATGCTAAAAGGAACGGGTGTATCTAATGAAGCACATCTCATAACTGGGGCGTCTAAGAATGTAAAACAATGTTCGCCAATCCAGGCGGCAATTTCTCCGCCAATTCCGCCGATGAGGGTGTCTTCGTGTAAAACCAATACTTTTCCTGTTCTTTTTACAGAATTTCTGATGGCCTCATAATCTAAGGGCAGTAATGTTCGTAAATCTAAAATGTCGAAAGATAAATGTGAATGGTCTTTTGCGTAATGTTCTGCCCAAATTACACCGCTTCCATAAGTGATTATGCTTATATCATGACCTTTACAAACTTGACGGGCTTTACCGATTTCTACTGCATAATGTCCTGAAGGAACCATTCCTGAAATGCTACGGTATAAAGCTTTATGTTCAAAAAACATTACAGGATTTGGATCATTTAAAGCAGCAATCAACAACCCTTTGGCGTCAAATGGCGTTGAAGGATATACTACTTTTAATCCGGGAGTGTGTACAAACCATGCCTCGTTGCTTTGTGAATGAAACGGACCTGCTCCTACACCTCCGCCAGCAGGCATTCGAATTACCACATCTGCAGTTGCACCCCACCGATAATGTAATTTTGCAAGATTGTTTACAATTTGGTTAAAGCCTACAGAAACAAAATCGGCAAATTGCATTTCCATCATGCTTTTAAATCCTTCTAAACTTAATCCCAATGCTGCACCAACAATAGCACTTTCACATAAAGGTGTGTTTCGAACCCTTTGTTTGCCATATTTCGCTGCCAATCCTTCTGTTACTTTAAAAGCTCCGCCATATTCTGCAATATCTTGTCCCATCAAAACTAAGTTTGGCAAATGCTCCATACTTTGGTCTAAGCCTTCTGAAATGGCATCTACAAACCGCGTTTCTTTTAAATCTCCTCTTAGTTGTGCAGTGTTGTGTTCTAAAACAACAATTTTATTTTGTAAAGTTACGGGTGCATATACATCTTCCAATTCTTCTTGTGTATCTGGAACCAAAGGTGGTGCAGCAAATCCGAGTGCTAATTCTTGCTCAATATGTTGTTTAATGTCTTCCTTAATCTGATTCATTGCATTTCTCGACAACACATCCTGCCTCAACAAATATTGTTCGTAATTTACCAATGGGTCTTTTAAAGCCCATTCTTCAAATAACTGTTTTGGTACATATTTAGTTCCACTTGATTCTTCGTGCCCACGCATCCTGAAAGTCATACATTCTATTAAGTATGGCTTTGAGTTTCTTAAGCAAAATTCTCTCACACCTTTAACGGTATCATAAACAGACAATAGATTATTTCCATCTATTTGAATGGATTCCATACCATAACCTATCGCCTTATCTGCTAAACGCTTTGCTTTGTATTGTTCATTTGTGGGTGTACTTAACCCGTAACCATTGTTTTCAATTATAAAAATTACGGGTAAATCCCAAACTGCTGCAACATTTAATGCCTCGTGAAAATCACCTTCAGAAGTGCCGCCATCTCCAGTAAAAGCAACGGATACTTTGTTTTCTTGCTTCAATTGTGCAGCCAGTGCCAAACCATCTGCAATAGATAATTGTGGTCCTAAATGCGATATCATGCCGCAAATATGGTGATCTTTTGATCCAAAGTGGAAACTGCGTTCTCTTCCTTTGCTATATCCTTCTTTTCTACCTTGCCACTGCAAAAACATTTTGGATAACGGCATATTCCGGGTAGTAAAAACTCCAAGGTTTCTATGCAATGGCAAAATCCATTCGTCTTCTTGCAATGCAAGAGTTGCACCCACTGAAATGGCTTCCTGACCAATACCACTAAACCATTTTCCAACCTTTCCTTGTCGCAACAAAATAAGCATCTTCTCCTCAATTAGTCTTGGAGTTAAAAGCGACTTGTAAAAATCAATAAGTTGGGCATTGGTCAGTTGCTTTCGGTTGAATTGCATAATCAAATTTACTTTTTGCGGTGAATAGACAAACCATTAAAAAGTTGTGTCAATAATGAATCCTATAATAATTCAACGTTAAACTACAACTAATTCGTAAAATTCTTCAGGTTTTAGGTACTTTTCTGCCATTTCCTGAATATCTTTTGGGGTAATATCTTTAATTGTTTGAATGGAATTGTCGAAATAAGCACCTGTTAAGTTGTTGAGTATTATGTTTTTCCATCTACCTATAATTTGGAAAGGTCCATCTAAATCGCCTAAAACGGTACCTATTAAATAGTTTTTTACCAATAGCAATTCATCATCTTCAACAAGTTCTTCTCTAAGCACTTGCATCTCGTAATACACTTCTTTAATAGTAGCTTCTAAAACGTCTTTTCCTGCTTCAGTGGAAATCATCCAAGCAGATTCTGAAAGGTGATTTTGGAAAAAACTGTGAATACCATAGGTGTAGCCTTTATCTTCCCGAATATTCGACATCAATCTTGAGCCAAAAAATCCACCAAAAATGGTATTTAATACTTGAGCTTTTGTAAAATCAGGATGCAAACGTTTGATGGAAGGTCTAGCAATACGAATTGCTGCTTGAACACCATTTAGGTCGTTTATAATATTGTATTTTTTTTCAGTTGCCCGTACAATTGGGTGGGTTATTTCAACAGAAGTTCTTGCATGAATAGGTAATTTTCCAAAATTGTTGTTCAATTGTTGGTAGATATCAGATGGCAGTTTACCAGCAACAAACATTATACATCTTCCATTTTTGTAATATTGTTGGTGAAACTGTCTTAATGATTCTGGTTTAAGCAAATTGTAAGTTTCTGCGGTAGAATATTTTCCATAAGGGTGATTTAAACCGTAAAGACATTCATCAATTTTTCTATTTGCAACAAAATCGCATTTAAGCAGGTTAACTTCCAACCTTTGCTTCATATTTTGTTGGTAGATTTCCAATTCTTGCTCCGGAAAAGAAGCTTCCGTAATAATTTCAGCAACAACGGGTAGTAATTCTGGAAGATGCCTATTGAGGGTGTGTAAACTAATTGTAGCCGTTTCGTTGTAGCAGCTCCGGTTTAAATAAGCACCATAATAATCAAAATGATCATTAATTTCAAATGCAGATTTTGCTGTTGTACCGTTTTTAAGAAGGTGGTTTGTTGCTGCAGCAATTCCGTTTTGCTCTTCATACCAATTTCCTGAAAAAAACACCCATTCCAACTGCAGTAAATCTTCTGGACCAGCATCTATGGTATACACTTCAACACCGTTGTCTAAAACCATTTTTTGATATGGTTTTAAATGCAGATCAAATTCAATGGCATCTTTTATATGAGGGGCTTGGGTTCTATCTAAAGGATTAATTGTGTTCATGTTGTTGTTGGGTTGCCAGATAATAAAGGGTAGTACTATTGTGTTCTGCAAACAAGGTTTTACATTCATGATGAATGTCTTCTACAGTAATTGCCTGGTATTTTTCCAATTCAGAATTCATCATATTTGGATCACCGATAAGAGCATAGAAAGCCAAGCTATTGGCACGATTCATCAAACCCATATCTTCGAAAGCCATTAAGCTTTCTGTTTTGTTCTTCACTTTTTGGAGTTCTTTTTCTTCTACTTTTGAATTGCGCAAACTGTCTAACACCTTTTCCACAGCGGCTTCTGCTGCTTCTGGGGTAATTCCTTTAACCAATTTTCCTTCAATGGTTAATAATCCGCGATCAAGACTTCCATAATGGTAACAATCGATATTGCTGAAAAGCTGTTGTTCTTTAACCAATGTTTGGTATAAACGTGAGGAGGCTCCGCCACCTAAAATATCTGTTATTAAATCAATAGCATAATAGGCTTTATCCATTCTTGCAGGCATGTGCCAGCATTTGTAAAAAGCATCTAGAGGAACTTCAGCTTTTATGGTTTTTCTTCTGGCTTCGGTTTGTTCAGGTTCTTGAGGAATGTTGCGGTTGTATTTTTCACCTGCGGGGATTGGACCAAACCATTTTTCTGAAAGTTGCTTAACGTAATCGGTTTCAATATTTCCTGCAACCACCATTATGGCGTTACTAGGATTGTAATGTTTGAAAAAGAAGTTTTTAACGTCTTGCAATTTAGCATCTTCAATATGGGCTAAATTTTTACCGATTGTCATCCAACGATACGGGTGGGTAGTATATGCCAATTCTCGAATAATATGCCATACATCGCCGTAGGGTTTATTGAGGTAATGCTCTTTAAATTCTTCAGAAACCACTTTACGTTGAACATCAAGGCTTTTTTCGCTAAAAGCGAGGCTCAACATACGGTCACTTTCCAACCAAAAAGCGGTTTCAAGGTTTTCTGTAGGCAGTTGACAATAATAGTTGGTAAGGTCGTTGGTAGTATAAGCGTTGTTTTCGCCACCAGCAAGTTGTAGGGGTTCATCGTAATCAGGAATATTAACCGAACCTCCAAACATTAAGTGTTCAAACAAATGTGCAAATCCCGTTTGGTTAGGGTCTTCATCTCTCGCACCTACATCATACATAATATTTAAAACCGACATGGGGGTACTTGTGTCTTTGTGCACTAAAACCCTCAAGCCGTTAGCCAATTGAAAGCGATCAAAGTGAATCATTCCGCAAAGATACCACGTTAAAGCGTAATCTAAAATGATATAGATTAAGCTTTGAAATTATTTCATAATATTAATCGGCTTTAAACTGATTTCAATCAATTCTCCAGCTCTTAAAACAATTACTTTTATCTTATTGGTTTTACTTTGTAAAATTGTTTTGTATTGACGAATATCTTTGCTGAAATTGTTGTTCATCGCTATGATGGTATCTCCAAGCATAAATCCTGCTTTATCGCTTGGTGAATTTGGAATAATGTCTTCAATTACAACACTTCCATCGTTATCATATAATCCCAAGCCAGTATAAGCATAGTCAAACGGATCTTTGAAAAAACTGTTGGGTATAAGATGAATTTCATTTTTTTCGTAATTCAGCGTTACATTAAACCGTCTTAAAATATCGTTTCCTATTAATCCACCTAAAATTGGATAAGAAGTAATATTTGTAATATCTTCAAAAATATGAGTAGGCACATTTTTAAAAGTATATTGTCCTATATGCAAAGTCTTTATGGTAGTGAGTTTCATAATCATTTTTCCTCCTAATCCCTCAGCTTGTGTTAATACAGGTTTCCGTTTAGAAGCAGAAAAAATTGATAAATCTTTCACATAATCATCAGACAACAAGAAACACAATCCAGCACCTGTATCAAAGTAAAAATTGTTTTGAAGTTTTTTAGTTTCTTTAAATTTCAGTTGTATTACCGGAATCTTTTGCATATTCGGGTGTAAAATAAAACCCTGCTTTGGGTAATTATATATCCCTTTGCTGAATATTTCAATGTAAGAACTATCGTAATTGATGTTTACGATATAATTTTTTAAGAAGCTGTAGCCAATAATGCCGTCAATTTTTACACCATACACGCTCGTTAGAATATCATAATTGTTGACGTGAAAATTTAGACTATCGGTTTTTAGTTGTTGGAGTGTAAGATTGGCATTGTAAAGAAATTTCACATTACGTATTCCGCCCAGCCCACGAATAAAAATATCAGATGCTTCAAGATTAATACCCAATCTGAGGCAGGTTAAAGAATCTAGTGAGATTCCACCGCTGCCGGTATCGAGTATGAAATGCAATGAATCGGGGTAGCTTTTGAGTTGTCCTGTTACCATTATAACTCCTCCTGTTAGCATCGAAAAAGGAACCCTTTCTAACAATTTTGCCCGTTGATCTGTCAATTGAACTTGACCATAAATTTGCAAAACTGAAATATTCATCAAAATAACTAAACTAAATAGCTTCAATTTTGTCATTATACTTTAATAAAGTGAATCATTTAGGCTAAACTTTTCTGCAATGTGTAACATAAATCGACTTAGTGTTGTTTGAATTTTCGCATTTTTGATAGCTTTAGTTAAACAGTAAATTACAATTTTCTTATTTAGATAATTTAAATATGTTAAATCAGGATTCGTATAGGTTAGAAGCGTTGTATAAAAGTGCTCTACAAGGTGAATTTTTATCGGCAGAAGATGGAATGTTTTTATTCAATAATGCACCATTAACCGAGTTAATGCACGTTGGAAATGAATTGCGTAAAAAACAAGTGCCACACGGAAAAGTAACTTGGCAAATTGACCGAAACGTAAATACAACCAATGTTTGTACAGCAAATTGTAAGTTCTGTAATTTTTACAGAATTCCCGGACACGCAGATGCATACATCACAGATATAGCAACATATAGAGAAAAGATAGAAGAAACTTTTAAATATGGTGGAGATCAATTGTTGTTACAAGGTGGCCACCACCCTGATTTGGGATTGGATTTTTATGTAAATCTTTTTAAGCAATTAAAAGCGGAATATCCCAATTTAAAGTTACACACTTTAGGTCCGCCAGAAATTGCACACATCACCAAACTAGAAAAATCTACACACCGCGAAGTGTTGATGGCATTGAAAGCTGCTGGTATGGATTCTTTACCGGGTGCTGGAGCGGAAATTTTAACAGATAGGGTTAGAAGATTGGTGAGCAATGGCAAATGTGATTCGCAAGAATGGTTAGACGTTATGCACGAAGCCCACAAACTAGACATTACAACATCTGCCACAATGATGTTTGGACACGTTGAAACTTTGGAAGAACGTTTTGAACACCTTATCAAATTGAGAGAAGTACAAAGCAGAAAACCAGAAAGTGCAAAAGGGTTTTTGGCGTTCATACCATGGACTTTTCAGGATGTAGATACTTTATTAACCAAAATCAGAGGTGTACACAACCTAACTACATCAGAAGAATATATCAAGATGATTGCAATAAGTAGAATTATGTTGCCAAACATCATCAACATACAAGCAAGTTGGTTAACCGTGGGCAAAGAGATTGCACAAATTTGTTTGCATTCAGGAGCCAACGATTTTGGATCAATTATGATAGAAGAAAACGTTGTAAGTGCTGCCGGAGCACCGCACAGATTTACGTACAAAACCATTCAAGAATCTATACGCGAAGCAGGATTTGAACCCCAATTGCGCAACCAGCAGTATGAGTGGAGAGCAATTCCGGAAACGATACAGGAGCAAGTGGTTAATTATTAAAATTTAGTAAAACCGACTTTACAGATTAATACTCAACCAAAGGGTTGCAAACACTACTAAAATTCCGAAAACGAATAACCAAGTAGGATGTTTGTAACCCTTTGTTTTTCTAAATTGATAAGCTGCAATCAACATTACACCCAAAGAAAGCGGCAAAATAAAACCATTTAACAAACCTACCGCAACCAAAACCTCTACTGGTTTTCCGATAGAAATAAAGACAATTGCTGATATTAATATAAAAGCGGTTATGATTATTTTTCGTGGTAAAGGATTTTCGAGCACTTTATTTTTATCAAATACTGAAAGAAATGTAAAAGAAGTGTAAGCGGATCCAACTACAGAGGTTATGGCGGCGCACCACATTACCACACCGAATATCTTATAGCCCCAAATGCCCGCAGCCAATTGAAACACCGAAGCAGCAGGGTTGTTTTGCTGAATAACCAATCCCTTAGATACTACTCCAAAAGCCGCCAAAAACAATACCACCCTCATTATTGAGGTTATAATAATTCCAGAAACTGCAGAACGTTTTACTTCTGGCAATGATTCTCTACCCTTAATGCCTGCTTCCAACAAGCGATGACCACCAGCAAAAGTGATATAGCCTCCAACGGTTCCACCAACCAATGTAATTATTGATCGAGCATCAATGGTTGCTGGCCAAACGGTTCGGTAAAGTGCTTCTCCCAATGGCGGAGCTGCTGTAAAAGCCACATAAATGGTTAATCCGATCATCACAAACCCTAAAATTTTTGTGAATAGATCCATGATTTTTCCAGCTTCTTTTGAAAAAAACAAAGCAATTGAAATAACTGCACTAATCATTGCACCTGTTTCTGGAGCGATGCCAAATAAAACCTGCATACCCAAGCCTGTACCAGCCAAATTCCCGATATTAAATGCCAATCCACCAATTACAATCAATATTGACAACAAATATCCCAGTCCAGGAAGTACATCATTGGCAACATCTGAAGCCTTTTTTTCGCTAACCGCCAAAACTGTCCAAATGTTTAACTGAGCACCAATATCCAACAAAATGGAAATCAAAATAACAAATCCAAAACTTGCTGCCAATTGGTTGGTAAAAACGGCGGTTTGGGTTAAAAAACCCGGACCAATTGCCGATGTTGCCATCAAAAAAGCAGCACCAAGTAAGGCGGAATGTTTTATTTTCTTCATTTTTGAAAAGGCGGTTTTATGGAACAATTGGCTGCCCGCACTGCAATATAAATCTGCTTTGCCAATAATTTAGCATCTTTTCCATCACCATGGATACAAATTGTTTCTGCTTTAACTGGAACAATTGTTCCATCGATTGAAACAACCGATTGGTTTTTAATCATTTGTAAAACCTGTTGAACAGATTGTTCGGCATTTTCAATTAAAGCGTTTGGTTGTGAACGAGGGGTTAGGTTTCCATCATTCTGATAAGTGCGATCGGCAAAAACCTCTGAGCAAGTGGTTAATCCACAAGCAATGCCGGCATCTATTAATTTACTTCCCGATAAGCCGTATAAAATGATGGTTTCGTCAATATCGGCAATGGCTTCAGCAATGGCTTCTGCATATTCGTAGTTTTTGGCAGCCATATTGTAAAGTGCTCCATGGGGTTTAACATGATGCAAATTAGCACCCCGCAAGTGGGTAAATCCTTTAACTGCTGAAATTTGATACACCATCATTTGATAAATTTGCTCGGGACTGAGGTAAAATTCTCTTCTTCCAAAACCCTCTAAATCATAAAAAGAAGGGTGGGCACCAATTGCAATTCCATGGTCAATTGCCATTCTGATGGTTTCATCAATCACCGTTGGATCGCCGCCATGAAAGCCACAGGCAATATTGATTGAACTTACAAATGGCATAATCCCTTCATCATCTCCCACTTTGTTTTCACCAAAGCTTTCACCCATATCACAATTAAAATCGATAGACATCATAAAAGCTAATTTTAAAAGGATTCATACAAAATTTTTTGCAAAATATTTGTATAAATGCAATAAAACTAATGAATTATAGTTATTAGCATTTGCTAAGTGTTGTATCAAATCATAATTAATCGTTCTTTTTTTTAGTGTTTAATAAAAAACTTTACTCAAAAATCATAAATCAAGAAAAAATGTTAACATCTGTATTGTTATACACAGAGGATGAAATAAGTTTTTCAAGCAATAAAAAAATTCCAACAAGTGGAACACTGACTGCTTTTGCTGAATTGGCAAAAGCTTTAGCAAATGCTGGAATTAAAACATATGTGTATACAGATTGTGAATCTGAATATGAATCAGAACATTTAATTTGGAAGCATTACAATAATATAGCTCCAGTTAATGTAGATTTATTGGTTGTAAATGTTAGACCCGTTTTATTTGATAAATTAACCTTTATTAAGGCAAAGCATAAACTTTTATGGATGCACAATGAGGCAAAATATTTGTTTAAGCCCAAGCAAATAAAATTTATGCTTAAACATTTTCCAATTTTACTCTTTTCTGGAAAATACCATAAATCTACAATGCCATGGTTTTATCCTTCTAATAAACGAATTGAAATAGGTTATGGAATAATGGAGCATTTGGTAGATGAGCCATTGCCAGAAGTGCCAAAACCAAATGCAATTTTTACATCTAACCCATTGCGTTCATTAAGATGGTTGGTTGATATTTGGGCAAAAAAGATCAACCCAGTTTTACCCAATGCAGAACTTATTGTTTATTCAGGATCTCAAACCTACGGTTCTTGGGGAGCCTTGGTAAAGAAAAGAATGGATGTGGAGTTGGATTATGCGAGAAGTTTTGAAAATTACAATGTATTTATAAAAGATCCATTGCCTAAAGAATTATTGTTTGAAGAAGTTAAGAGTGCAAGATTAATGTTGTACAAAGGCGATAAATCAGAAACTTTTTGTTTGTCAATTGCAGAAGCACAAGCTTTAGGCATTCCGTGTGTTGTGGGAGATTTGGGTTCTATGAGAGAGCGTGTGCAACATGGTGTTACTGGCTATGTTACCAATAACGAAGAAGAATTTGCAAAATATGCATTAGAACTGTTTACCAATGATGAATTGTGGAAAAAGATGAGTGAAGCTGCAAAATTGAGTTATGCAAATAAAAATTGGGGAAATTTTGTAGAAAAATTAAACCAGTTGATTGGTTAGACAATCGATTAGTTGAAAAGTATTGAAACAGCATGTGTAATTTGCTTAATTTTTTGCTCTTGGGCAACTAGGTTATCGATTGATGATTCAAGCGAAACAAGTTCAAAATAAATAGATTCTCCGGGCCTTTTTTGTGCCAAAATATCCATATCGGTTTCTGTAACTTGTCCTATTCGTGGGTAACCCCCTGTAGTTTGTGCGTCAGCCATTAAAATTAAAGGGTTGCCATCTGGTGTAACTTGAATGGTTCCTCTTGCAACCGCGGTAGAAATCATTTCAAATT
>CAMBYC010000098.1 GCA_945871875.1 Sphingobacterium thalpophilum | reverse complement strand
GCAGCTGTACCTATTGCTAAGATTGCCGGATTTATAAAAGGGTCGATTCCGCAAGTAGAATCTTTAACAGGTGCTCAATTTGGAGAAGATTTTATGTGGCACATCAATAACCCAGAAGAGAGCGATTGGGTGATGCATTCCGACAAAGCAAGTATTGCCATGGCGATTTTTAGGGAATACTATCCCGATTTGCAAGTTCCTTTTGCAACAACTTTGCAAAAAGCATTGTATAGGGATGGACGGGATTTAACAGACAATGAAGCTTATCGGCATTTGTTGGAAGTGTATGATATTCCAGCAGCTGAATTTTATGCAAAGATGGCAGCTCCTGAGTATAAAGAAAAGGCGAATTATGATGTGGCATTGGTGAAGCAATTACAGGTTACGGGGTTTCCGCAGGTGTTGTTACAAACGGATGATTTGAAGTTTTATTTGTTGAGCAGGGGCTATGTTGATTTTGAGACTTTGCAAGCGCGGATAGAGAAGGTGTTGGGTGGAGCGGGTTAAATGGATTTTTGGTTGGAGCCAATCTATATTATTCAAAAACCCCCAACATCTGCTGGGGGCTTTTAAAATTTGTACTATTTTTTAAACCAATTGGAATTAATTCTTCCCATCAATGATCAACGGTGCACCTCCTTTTGATGGCATCACTATAATCTTTGCATTAGCAGAACCCGCCAATTGCGTCATCGCCTTAATTTGCTCATATTGCAATTGCCTGTCTGATAAACTGGCACTAATAATTTGCTGATAATCTGCAATACCCTGTGCTTCAACTCTTTTTCTTTCTGCTTCCTGCTTTTCTTTCTGGAGCACGAATTGCATCTTTTGGGCTTCTTGCTCTGCCTCTATCTTTCTCTCAATAGCAGCTTTTACAGATGCCGGCAAACTGATGTTTCTTACCAACAAATTCTCTAAAAATAACCCGCGAATTCGAAAATCGTTTTCAATAGATTTAAATATTCTACTTTGAAATTCGTCTCTACGTGTTGAATACAAAGCCACAGCTTCATAATACACCGCATTGTCTCTGATACGGGTTCTTGTAATTGGACGAACAATTTTATCTTCAAAATCACTACCGGTTTCACGTATTAATCGTGGTGCTTGATCTGGAACTACCCTATACAATACAGATAAATCAATGGTTACTTCTAGCCCATCCGCTGTTAATACCTTGATGGCATCATCTCCTTGAATTTTACCTTCAGTCTGAATACCACTCATTGTATAATTTAACGTTCTAGTTTCAATTTGTATTACTTCTACCAAAGGATTCACAAAGCTTAAACCACTACTTAAAGTTTCGGATTGCACTCTTCCAAACAAAGATTTTACCCCTACAAAACCGGTATTGATCTGCACAAAACAAGAGGTCAAAACCCCAACTACCAATAAAATGCCTCCCGTTAAGCGTAAACCATTGGCTACTTTCTTTTGTGGAACTGGCAATCGACCTATTACTACACTTGCAATCAAAACCAAAAAAGCTATAAATATTAAAAACATAACAATGGTTTAAAAAATTAAATAAATTACTATGTAAAACTACTCTTTTAACTGCTATGGTCTGATACCATTAACCATTTATTTTGAATCTTTCTAAATAGTACCGTAAAATATCCACTTACATCTCCAACCTTCCTAAAAAGATGCCATTGCCCAATTACTTGGTAATATTCATCTGATAACTTATTGATATGCAACAACTTAAAATGCAAACTGCCCATTTGGTCTTGGTTTGCATAATTTTTTTTGTAGTTGTTGAGGGTATTCTGGTAACCATAAGTTATGCCATCTTTACCTACAAAGATTAAAGAATCACTTTTCCAATAGCCATTCATAAAACTTACTAAATCTCCTTTGTTCCAAGATTCGGTTTGATTGGAAAGGACTTTTCTAATTTCTACCTCAGCTGCAGATTGGGAAAATCCAATAAAACATTGTAGTATAAATAATATACCCAAGTAAAATTTAATCATTAGTTTGTGTTTTCGATATTTTCAAAACAAAAAAGGTATGGAGTTAACTCCATACCTTTTGCTTTAGGTTATTTTAAAATTTTAAGCTTTTTAAATAAGCTGCATCAACCTCAGCACTTTTCAGAGGGGTTGTGTTTTCGTATTTTTCTTGTTCAACAATATGGTATTGGAAACCGTATTTTTTTCCTTTGGCTAAAATGGTTTTGAAATCTATAGAACCTGTTCCCAAATCTACAGACGCATCAAAATTTGTAGGTGCCGCATTTTTTGCTCTGTCTTTAATATGACACAATTTGAAACGGTTTGGATACTTCTTCAACCACTCAATTGGATCTGCTCCAGCTGATACTACCCAATAAATGTCCATTTCAAAATCTACCAATGTTGGATCGGTATTCTGCATCATCACATCTTGAGGCAATTGTCCTTCTTGCATATTAAAGGAGTAATTGTGGTTATGATAAGCGAATCTTATTCCGTTTTTCTTGCAAATTTCACCGGCTTTGTTGAAATCATCTGCTGCTTTTTTGAAGCCATCCAAAGATTTTTGTGGTCCTAAATACGGACAAATCAAATATTTCATGCCAATTTCTCCAGCCTCAGCAGCCTTGCGTTCAAAATCTTTTTTAAAATCACAATGGCTTGATACGATGCTCATGCCCAAACTATCCAAGTAAGCTTTGAATTCTTTGTTGGTCATACCCCAAAAAAAACCTTTTGGACCTTCAAAGCTTTCTACTTGTTTGTATCCAAAACTGGCCAATTGCTTCAAAACACCTTTTGGATCTTTGGGTAAATCATCTCTTAAAGTGTACAATTGTACCCCGAAAGTTTTGAGTTTTGCATTTTCGTTAAGAAAATCAAAGGATTGCAACATAGAACCTGAAGCCAAAGTTGCTCCGGTTAAAAGAAATTGTCTTCTACTGAAATTCATATTTTAATACTTTTTTATAATTATCTAAAAATAAAACCTAATTAAGACTATAATTTATGAGCGTTTAAGCACTCCAAAGATGGTCGCCTTTTTTATAATCAACTGTACCTTCATAACGCCCTGGAACTGCTACGTGCCTTAAAGCTTGTGTAGCTCCAATCTCTGAAGTAAAATAACCCATAATGGTCAACTGCTTCATCATTGTAAAATAGTGGTGTTTAGATACCTTTTTTACCTCTTCTTTTAATGGATCTGCTTTTGGCGCTTCTAGTGCTTTAAAATTTTTGGCAATAGCATCAATTGATGTCAACAATTCCTTTTTTTGTTCAACATTCAATTGCATGAAAGCATTATTGAATTTCTTTTTGCTTTCGCTCTCAATTGCGTTTAAACCTTCAAAAAAGGTCAACTGGTCAATTTCATCGTAACAATCTGTTACATATACATTCATAAATGCACCTACTTTTGCAGCTTTTGCACCAGGCGAATCGGTTGTTGGAATTATGGTTTCCGCTACTTCATCTAA
Source organism: Sphingobacterium thalpophilum (assembly GCA_945871875.1). GTDB lineage: Bacteria > Bacteroidota > Bacteroidia > Chitinophagales > Chitinophagaceae > Pollutibacter. The sequence continues at coordinate 7,555 of CAMBYC010000098.1, read as the reverse complement.
AAATGCAATTTGTTCTGGAGTTAGTGGAAATGAAGCAGATTTTTTTTCGGTTGGACTACAACCTTCTAAAAATGCAACTCCTCCAATAACTGAACCTCCTATAATGGTAGAAACTAAGGTTAAAACTTCGCGTCTGTTCATGTTTTTTAATTTTTCAAGACTGACTTAATAAAAACGAGTTTGTGTTTTGATTACAAATTTCCTTTTTTGAGTTCATTTACTGCAAAATCTGCAGCCCTTGCGGTAAGTGCCATATAAGTTAATGATGGATTTACACAAGCAGCTGAAGTCATACAAGAACCGTCTGTAACAAATACATTTTTACAATCCCAAATTTGGTTGTTGCGATTCAATACCGATGATTTGGCATCCAAGCCCATGCGTGCAGTGCCCATTTCGTGGATTCCCATTCCTGGGGCATAGCCTTTGTCGTAGGTTTTAACATCTTTCAATCCACCGGCTGTAAGCATTTCGGCGGCATCGTTCATCATGTCTTTGCGCATTTTGTGCTCGTTGTCTTTGATTTCACAATCAATTGCCAAAACAGGCAATCCCCATTTGTCTTTGGTTGTTTTATCTAACGAAATTTGGTTTTCATGGTAAGGGAGCATTTCTCCAAATCCCATAATGCCCATGGTCCATTGTCCGGGTTCTTGTAAAAATGATTTTAGATCAGATCCAATAGAAAGTTCGGCAACATCTTGGCTCCATCCTTTTCTGCTTGCACTTCCTTGGTAACCAAATCCACGAATATAATCGTTCTTTTCTCCGTGGATGTTTCGGTAGCGGGGAACATAAATTCCGTTTGCCCTTCTTCCATAATAATATTTATCTCCAAAATCATCTGATTTTCCTTCAGCTCCGCAGCGGAAATGGTGATCCATCAAATTATGGCCCAATTCGCCACTGCTGCTTCCTAATCCACCTTCCCAAACGTCTTTGGCTGAATTCATCATCAACCATGTAGAATTTAGGGTAGATGCATTTAAAAAGATGATTTTGGCAAAGTATTCTATCGATTCATTGGTTTCAGCATCTATAATTCTTACACCTTTTGCTTTTTTTGTGTCTTTATCGTAGATGATTTCAGTTACAATAGAAAATGGTCGGAGGGTAAGATTACCAGTTGCCATTGCGGCAGGTAATGTAGAAGATTGAGTGCTGAAATATGCACCAAACGGACAACCCAACCAGCACCTATCGCGGTATTGACAAGCGGTTCTTCCTTGGTGTGGAACAGTGAGGTTGGCTGTTCTTCCAATGGTCATCAATCTTGAACCTTTGAAATGTGTTTTTATTCTTGCAGCAACGTCTTTCTCCAAACAATTCATTTCCATTGGCGGAAGAAATTGACCATCTGGCAATTGAGGTAATCCATCTCTATTACCACTGATACCAGCAAATTTTTCAACATGGTCGTACCAAGGTGCAATGTCTTTATAACGAATAGGCCAATCTACAGCGATGCCGTCTTTTGCATTGGCAGCAAAATCAAAATCACTAAACCTATAACTTTGGCGGCCCCACATCAAAGATCTTCCACCAACTTGGTATCCACGATACCAATCGAAACGTTTCACTTCGGTGTATGGACAATCTTTTTCATTTGCCCAAAAATCGAGGTTTTTTTCGTTAAGGGGATAATCTCTTTTTAATACAGGGTGAGATTTGATCATTTCCTGAGTTCTATCACCACGATGGGGAAGTTCCCAAGATTCTTTTGTAGCGTTGACATAATCTTTAATGTGTTCAACGTTGCGTCCCCTTTCTAGCATTATGGTTTTTAAACCCTTTTCAGTAAGTTCTTTGGCAGCCCAGCCTCCACTGATTCCTGAGCCAATGACAATAGCATCGTAATTATTTGGCATAAATAAATAGTAAATATTTATTTAAGTTATGAAAAAGTATTAGACATCACAAATTTCAATTCCTTTACTTAATGCTGCAATTTTATTTTCCCATGTTGGAATAAATTCTTGTGCAACATATCCTTTATACCCCGTTTTCAAAATTGCATTCATAATAGCTGGATAATTAAGTTCTTGTGTTTCATCAATCTCGTGCCTGTCGGGTACACCAGCGGTATGATAGTGGGAAATATAAGGATGATAATTTTCAATACTTTCAATGATATTTCCCTCCATAATTTGTAGGTGATAAATATCAAAAAGTAATTTGAAGTTTGGAGAATTTATTTTTTTGCAAAGTTCAACACCCCATTCTATCGAATTTCCTTGATAATCAGGATGATCTACTTTACTGTTTAACATCTCCATAACTAGGATAACATTGTTTTTCTCTGCTAATTCAATAATTTGACACAACCCTTCTACACAATTGTTCCAGCCTGTTTCATCTGATAATCCATTTTTTAAACCACTATAGCAAATTAAATTGGTATAACCTGCTTTAGCCATTTTGGGAATAATTGCTTTATAACGCCTTATTAATTTTTCATGATTTGATTTATTGTTCCAACCTTTTTGCAAACCTATATCGGCCCCACTACACATAGAACAATGAAGGCCATAATGTTTGAGCAATGGCCAATTTTTAGGTTCAACTACATCAATTGCTTTTAGTCCTAAATTTTTAACAGCCGCACAAAACTCATCAAAAGGGATATCATCGTAACACCATCTTACTACAGAGTGATTTATATTTCCTTTTAATTGTGAGGAATTAAATTTATCTGAAAATTGAAAAACATTATTCTTTTTAATTAATGGAAATTTGATAGCTGCAGAAGCTAAAATAATTTTTTTTAAAATAGATCTTCTTGAATTCATTTTTTTGGATATATAATTAAACGATAGATATCTGTTTTTATTGAAGAGTTGTACAGGAGTAAATATTTATGGAAAGTTATTTCAAAAAATAAATTGAGTAAAAATAAAGCCAATTCATCAATAAAATGAATTGGCTTTATTTTTATTAGAATTGTAATTGATTGTTAAACGTCACAAATTTCAACACCTTTACGTAATGCAGCCAATTTATCTGGCCAAGATGGAATAAACTCTTGAGCAACAAACCCTTTATAACCTGTTTTTAAAATGGCTTTCATAATTGCGGGGTAATTCAACTCCTGGGTTTCGTCTATTTCATGTCTGCCAGGAACACCACCTGTGTGATAATGTGCAATGTATTGGTTGAAATCTCTAATGGTATGGATTACATCGCCTTCATCAATTTGCATGTGGTAAATATCATACAACAATTTAAAATTATTAGAACCAGTTCTTTTGCACAATTCTACACCCCAAGCTGTTTTATCACATTGGTAATCTTTGTGATCTACTTTGCTGTTGAGCAATTCCATTACCAATACCACATTGTGTTTTTCGGCAATAGAAAGTACTTGTTTTAAACCATCTGCACAATTTTTTAAACCGGTTTCATCATCCATTCCTTTTCGAGCTCCACTGAAACAAATCAAGTTTGTATAGCCTGCTTGTGCTACAAGCGGAATCATTTCTGAATAATTTTTTATCAATTGTTCATGATAAATTGGGGTATTCCAACCTTTATTAATATTAATTTCTGCACCATTGCACATAGAGGAATGCAGGTCATATTTTTTAAGCATTGGCCATTCTTTAGGACCAACCAAATCAATTGCTTTTAGGCCAATTTCTTTTCCGGCAGCACAAAGTTGTTCTAAAGGAATATCAGCATAACACCAACGGCAAGCAGAATGATTGATATTGCCTATTAAAGCATTGTTAGGTTTATTTTTTTCTTCTTCAGCAAATGAAGACAATGTAGTTCCAGCCATAGTAGATAGCATTAAATTTTTTAGTGCTTTTCGTCTTGAAGAATTGTGTTCCATAAATCGATGTGTGTTTTGACCAATTTTAAAATTGTATGAAAAAAGGGCAGATTTGTAATTTAAGTAAATCCTTAAACATAATGCTGCCCTTTAGATATAATTTATGCTGATTTTTTGCGCATATAAATAAAAAGTCCAGCAAATGCTACAATTAAAACTACAGGAATAACCAAAGTAGCGTTTAACACTTCTTGTCCAGCTACTGCGGGTGATTTAGTACCTATCAAATTATCATAAAATCCACCCATAAAGATGGTGTAGATGGAAACGGCAAACATTCCAGCTCCGCCCATTAAATTTAATCCAACAGCACCTGTATTGGGAAGGTTTTCAGCAACAAATCCAATCATAGTTGGCCAGAAATAACAAACCCCCATTCCAAATACCAATGCACCAACAAAAACCATGTTGCCTGTTGTATGACCTAATAAAAACAATCCAGCTGCAGACAAAACTGCAGATATCAACAATACACCTTGAGCAGAAAATTTATGCACAATTGGTTCTGCCAATCCTCTACCCAAAACCATCACACCAGTAGTAACCGTTAAAATAAGTAAGGCGTTTTGTGTAACATTTTTTAACAATACATCAATCCACTGACCGGTAAACAATTCGGTGATTGCAGTACCAAACATACAGATAATCATAAAGATGAATAATGGTTGAAACAGAGAGGCATACATGGTTTTTGTAGAAATACCAGCAGCAACTCTTTCGGTAACAGGAAAAGATAATTTTGAGAATAAAAACCCATATAAAATTGTAGGAATTAACATCAAACCAACTTGAATCTGCCAACCAATGCCAATTTTATCTAAAAAGAATACCAATAATGTTCCTATAAAAATTCCACCAGGGAACCAAAGGTGAAAGTGATTTAGTTTTGTTGTTTTATTATCTGGGTAAAGAGCGGCAACCAAAGGGTTACAAGCTGCCTCAACTGTTCCGTTAGCAATGCCAATCAATAAAGTTGAAACAAATAAACTCCAAAATCCACTAGAAAATATGGTTAAAACAATGCCTAAAAGGTGAAAAGCAAATGCAATGATCAGCAATTTTTTCATGCCGATAGTATCTACAATAAAGCCGCCAATAATTACGGCAAGTGGAAATCCCCAAAATGCTGTTGCTGTAATAATACCCAATTCAGATTGATTTAATTTGAACTCAACCCCAAGTCTGGCAAGGATTCCAGCTCTAATTCCAAAAGAAAGTGAGGTTACTAAAAGTGCTAAACAACTAGCTTGAAAAAGCTTTGTGCGGTCGATAGAAACAATTTGTGACATGGCAAACTTGTTAAATTTTTGTTTAATATATAACTTTATGATAATAAATTGAAGTTTTAAGATAACAGATAAAAATTAATTTCATATCATTTTTTTATACTTTTATTATCTATTTTAAAAAAACGGTTTAAAATCAATTGCTATATGAATCAAAAACTTCGCATGGGAATGCTTGGCGGTGGTAAGGACGCTTTTATTGGAGCTATTCATCGTCACGCTGCTTTTATGGATGGACTAATTGAACTTTGTTGTGGGGCTTTAAGTATAAACCCAGAAATCGCAAAAGATTCTGCAAAATCATTGTTTCTTCCAGAAAACAGAACGTATTTAACTTTTGAAGAAATGATTACCAGTGAAGCAAAGCTTCCTGCAGATGAAAGAATGCATTTCATTACTATTGTTACGCCAAATTTTGCACATTTTGCTCCAGCTATGATGGCTTTGGATCATGGATTTCATGTGGTGATTGAGAAACCAATTGCTTTTACATTAGATGAAGCCAAACAATTGAAGCAAAAAGTAGAAGAAACTGGATTGATGCTTTGCCTTACTCATACTTATTCGGGTTATCCGATGGTGAAGCAAGCCAAGCAAATGGTTAAAAACGAAGCTTTTGGAAAAATTAGAAAAGTTTATGTAGAATATCCACAGGGTTGGTTGAGCAAACTCTCTGAGCGTGAAGGAAACGCACAAGCTGCTTGGCGCACAGACCCTAAAAAAAGTGGTAAAAGTGGTTGTATGGGCGATATTGGTACCCATGCTGCACATTTGGCTGAATACATAACCGGATTAAAAATCTCTAAAATTTGTGCAGATTTAAGTATTTTGGTTGAAGGTAGAATGTTAGACGATGACGGCAATGTGTTGTTGAAGATGGAAAACGGTGCATCAGGTGTTTTAATGGCTTCTCAAGTAGCTGCTGGCGAAGAAAACGCATTGAAGATTAGGGTCTATGGTGAAAAAGGTGGCTTAGAATGGGCACAACACGAACCCAATACATTAATAGTGAAATGGTTAGATCAACCCGCTCAAATTTACAGAGCCGGAGGAAATTATGCGGATAGACTTTCTAGTTTCGCAACTTCAAATTGTCGCACTCCAGGCGGTCATCCAGAAGGATACCTTGAAGCATTTGCAAATATCTACCGCAATTTTTCCCGCACGTTGATTGCAAAAATTGATGGATTAGAACCTACTGAAGAAATGCTCGATTTCCCATCGGTTGAAGATGGAATTAGGGGAATGGCTTTTATTGATAATGTTGTTGCCTCTAGCAATTCTGAAACCAAATGGATAGACCATACGATGTAAATATTTTTTATCTAATTAAATGAACATTAGAAAAAAAAAGTCTAAATCGATTAAGTAAAATCATTAACTTCATTCTATTCATTTTTTAATATGAAAACGATAAAAGGTCCTGGTGTTTTTTTGGCACAATTTATGGGAGATAAACCTCCGTTTGACAATTTATCCACAATTTGTGCATGGATGAAATCTTTAGGTTTCAAAGGTGTTCAATTGCCAACTTGGGATGCTCGTTGTATAGATTTGCAAAAAGCGGCTGAAAGCAAAACTTATGCAGATGAAATAAAGGGAATTGTTGAAGATAACGGAATGGTTATCACAGAATTGAGTACGCATCTACAAGGGCAATTGGTAGCTGTAAATCCAGCTTATAACGATTTATTTGATGGATTTGCTCCTGATTCAGTTAAAGGAAATCCAACAGCTAGAACAGAATGGGCTGTACAACAGTTGAAATATGCTGCAAAAGCCTCACAAAATTTAGGTTTGGATGCACATGCAACCTTCAGCGGATCTTTACTTTGGCATACGGTTTACCCTTGGCCTCAACGCCCGGCGGGTTTAATAGAAACTGGTTTTGCAGAATTGGGTAAAAGATGGTTGCCTATTCTTAATGCATTTGATGAATGTGGTGTAGATCTTTGCTATGAAATTCACCCAGGTGAAGATTTGCACGATGGAATCAGCTATGAAATGTTTTTGGAAAAAGTAAACCAACACAAAAGAGCTTGTTTATTGTATGATCCAAGCCATTTTGTGTTACAATGCTTGAATTATCTTGAATATATCGATATCTATCATGAAAGAATAAAAATGTTTCATGTTAAAGATGCGGAATTTAACCCAACCGGGCGACAAGGTGTTTATGGTGGCTACCAAGATTGGGTTGGTCGTGCAGGCAGGTTCCGTTCACTCGGAGATGGTCAGGTCGACTTTAAATCAATATTTTCTAAGCTAGCTCAATACGATTATAACGGTTGGGCCGTTTTAGAATGGGAATGTGCGTTAAAACATCCGGAAGATGGTGCCAGAGAAGGTGCTCCTTTTATTGCTGATCATATCATCAGGGTTACAGAAAAAGCTTTTGATGATTTCGCCGGCACCGGAAGTGATGAAGCATTTAACC
>CAMBYC010000097.1 GCA_945871875.1 Sphingobacterium thalpophilum | reverse complement strand
AATGGCTTTAGCCACAAAATTTGCTTTTTACTTCTAATGCGTAATTCCATCTAACTGAATTATAACACATAATTTATCAATTATTTTCAATCCAATGATTTATGCTTAGATTTTTGTTCTTGAACGCTTGAATTAGCAAAACAAATGCTTCAGACAATGCCATAAGTTGAAATTTTAAAAAATTGAAGTTTTAATAAAAAGATGACCACGAAGTGGTCAAATATTATAGAAGATAAATGCATTAAAAATCAACTCCGAAGGAGTCGAATAACCAATAATTATTATAATATTTACATTGATAAAATATTGCTTTAATTATACAAAATTATAATTCATTGAATTAGATTGATTCGACTCCTTCGGAGTCGTGTTTCCTTTCAAATACTTTGCTATATATATTTGACCACTTCGTGGTCATTTGTTCTTAATCGATAAGGTTATTTTTGAAATGGCTTTAGCCCATTAATTTACTTTTTACTTCTAATGTATAATTTGAGATTAAACAAAAAAAATGGTTAATGGCAATTTGCAAAAACAAATCAACCATTAACCATTAACAATTAACCATTAACAATTATTAAAACTCTATTTTCTTCAATTTAGGTACCAAAAAGTGCATCACCAACCAAGCCACCACATAAAGCGATCCACAAATCAAGAACATAATCAAATAGCCAGTTGGTCCATCATTAATACTCTTGTAATAATCGAACAATTTACCAGCACTTTTAGCGATTAATATACCTCCAAGTGCACCAAACATTCCACCGATTCCTGTTACAGAAGCTGTTGTAGATTTTGGGAACATATCACTTACTGTAGTAAAAATATTTGCACTCCAAGCTTGGTGTGCAGCCATCGCAAAACCAATTACACAAACAGCCAACCACATATTGATACCTCCAATGTATTGTGCTGAAAGCACAGGAACTGCACAAAGTGCAAATATCAACATGGCTGTTTTTCTAGATCTGAAAATTGGCCATCCCAATTTCACAAACTGCATTGGCAACCATCCTCCAAATACACTACCGATTGTAGATAAAATATAAGCTAAAGCCAAAGGCAAGGCAATTTCAGTTTTAGACAAATGGTATTGTTTTTCTAAGAAATCTGGCAACCAGAAAAGATAAAACCACCATACTGGATCGGTCAAAAACTTTCCAAGTGCAAATGCCCAAGTTTGTCTGAAGGTTAACAATTTTGACCAAGAGATTTTTATATTAGCTGTTAAAGCGTCATCAGCTTTTTCATCTTCATCACCACGGATGTATTCAAATTCTTCTTTAGTAAGTTTTTTATGTTTTGCAGGTACTTCATAAAAAATGAACCATAATACCAGCCATATAATTCCTATTAGACCAGTTAATATAAAAGCCCATTTCCAACCAAACTGAGCGGCAATAAATGGAACGGTAAGTGGAGCTATAATTGCACCAATATTTGCACCAGAATTAAAAATACCAGTTGCTAAAGCTCTTTCTTTTTTTGGAAACCATTCTGCAACCGTTTTAATTGCTGCAGGGAAATTACCAGATTCAGTAACACCTAATGCACCACGGGCAACAAAAAACCCAAGTGTATTGGTTACAAATCCATGACAGATGGCTGCGATACTCCATAAAGTTGTAGCCAAAGCATATCCTATTTTTGTTCCTACTTTGTCAATTAATCTACCAGCACCTAAAAATCCAAGGGCATAACAAATTTGAAATGCAATAACAATATTCGCATAATCATCTTCTGTCCATTTGAGTTCTTTTGTAAGGGTAGATTTGAGTAAACTGATAACAGCTCTGTCCAAATAGTTGATAGTGGTGGCAAAAAACACAAGGGCACAAATTGTCCACCTGTATCTACCTAAAGTTTGTTGCATGTTGTTTATTTGTTTTTTATGGCTTTTATCAATTCCAAAACGGCTATCGTTTCACTTTCAATCGTTGAATAATCTTTTTGTTCCATCAGTTTTTTGCTGATCAATTTACTCCCCATTCCTACTGCACAAACACCAGCTTTATACCAACCTTCAATATTTTCTTTGGTAGTATCTACCCCGCCGGTTGGCATAAATAACAATTTAGGGAAAATATCTTTAATGCCGCTTAAAAAATCTGGACCTAACATATTTCCAGGGAAAAGTTTAATGAATTTTACACCAGCGTTTTCTGCAGCAATAATTTCTGTTGGAGTCATACATCCAGGTGCATAGAAAATATCGTTGCTTACTGCATATTCTGCAATTTCTAATACAAAACCCGGACTAACTAAAAAATCAGCTCCAGCAGCGATATATTCTTTTGCTTGGGCTAAGTTTTTAACGGTTCCGATTCCCAACAATAAACCAGGCATTTCCGAATTACGGAGTTCTACCATTTTCTTAAAATTGTTGAAGGCAGCTTCCCCACGACTAGTATATTCTATCGCTTTAACGCCAGCTTTGTAAATTGTTTTTAAAATATCTAAACTTACAGTTTCATCAGCATTAAAATACAAAGGCAACATCCCTTGTTCAACAATTGCGTGGGTAACTTTTTCTGTATTATTCATTGTAGAGCTTATTTTTAAATTAAATATTTTTGAGTTCTAATTGATTTCTATTTGATTAAAATGGTCTGAAAATCAAAGTGTTTTAGATTTTTACTTTGATTACTAGTTTTTTGATTTCTGCATCGCCAATCATTGGAGCGTGCACATCTTCTGGAAAAAATATTGCAAACTGTCCATCTGTTAATTGAAAAAACATATCAGGCGCATCATTAAAAAACAACACATCTTTTTCTGGGTTGTATTCACCTTTTTGATTGGTGCAAGTACCTCTTGGCTTCCATCCAATTTGTTCTTTCCCTTGAATACAAAGTTGTATATCTATATTATTGTTGTGACATTCAAATTTTGCTATAGATTCTGCAGCAGTCATCCCTGTTTTAGTTGAGAAAATTGCTTTAAGGTTATCTCCATCGATATCATATTTACCCATTTCAACAGTATTTAAATCTGTAGCATTGATGTATTCAAATGCTTTGGCAAAAGAAGGATGGATGTTAAAATATTTAGAGGCATTAGAAATAGTATCTATGATCATAAACTTAATTTAATTGTTAATTAATAGTTATTTTAATAAATAAGCTACAAAATACTACAAAAATGGGGGATACACGCATTGAAATTGATGAACTTGTATCAAAAAAATCAATTATAGAAATTTTGATAATATAAAACAGTTCATAAACTTTATACGATATCCCCTATAACAAAAACTATACAAATTAAAGACTGAAGAAAGTCAATCTATCAGTCTAAATAAAACGATAAATTATCTTTGTACACGGCCACTACCATCACCTTTAACCAATTCTTTTACTTCGGTTAAAGTTGCATGGTTAAGATCACCAGGAATAGTGTGTTTTAAAGCACTAGCTGCAACACCAAATTCAGCTGCATCAGCCATTTTCATTCCAGTTACTAAACCATAAATTAAGCCACTAGCAAAGCTATCGCCACTACCAACTCTATCAACAATGCGCACATTGTATTGCTTGGTATGGTAGAATTCAGTTCCATCATAAACCAATGCACTCCATCCGTTATCACTAGCACTATGGCTTTCACGCAATGAAGAAGCAATAAATTTGAAACCAAATTTATCTTTCATTTGGTGGAAAACATCTTTAAATCCATCAAGGTTCAATTCACCTTTAGTTACATCAGTATCTTTAGCTTTAAAGCCCAATGTAGTATCAGCATCTTCTTCATTTCCGATACAAACATCAACGTATTGGCAAAGTTTGGTCATAACTTCTCTAGCTTTTTCTTTGCTCCATAATTTTTTACGGAAGTTTAGATCAATACTAGTTGTGATACCTCTTTCTTTAGCCGCTTTCAATGCAGCTTCAGTTAAAGCAGCAGCTTTATCGCTCAATGCTGGGGTAATACCAGTTGTATGGAACCAATCAGCACCTTCAAAAATTTTATCAAAATCAAATTCGCTAGCATCAACGTCAGCGATAGAAGCACCAGCTCTATCGTAAACCACTTGAGATGCACGCATTGAAGCACCAGTTTCCAAGAAATAAATTCCCAATCTGTCGCCACCACGGGCAATAAATTGAGTATCAACACCATAGCGACGCAAATGGTTGATTGCAGATTGTCCAATTGGATTATTTGGAACTTTAGTAACAAAGGTTCCGTTTAATCCATAGTTACACAAAGCGGCAGCAACGTTAGCTTCACCACCACCATAAGTGATGTCAAATGTATCTGCCTGAACAAATCTTTTGAAATCAGGTGTAGACAAACGCAACATGATTTCACCTAGGGTTACTACTTTCTTACTCATTGTTTGAATAATTTAATTGATTAAGATTTTTAAAAAAAGCAAATTAAAAATAATTGCTTTAACAAATTAATTTAAAGTTTCAATATATAACAAAGGGGGGTTAACAAATTATTTCAATGAAATAAGTGGCTGTGGATCCATATCAGAAAACTCTTTGTTTTCACCAGCCATTCCCCAAATGAAGCCATAGCTAGAAGTACCAACACCGAAGTGCATGCTCCAAGGAGCAGCTAAAGCACCTTCGTTGTTACCCAAAATAAGGTGACGAGTTTCTTGAGGTTCGCCCAAGAAATGCATTACACGATGTTCAGGTTTTACGTCGAAGTAGAAATAAGCTTCCATTCTGCGGGTATGCGTATGCGGTGGAACAGAATTCCAAACACTACCTTCTTCCAATGTTGTTAATCCCATTACCAATTGGCAACTTTGGATACCGTCATTATGGATATATTTATAAATGGTTCTTTTGTTAGAAGTGGTAATATCTCCCAAATGAACAGGAGCCGCTTCAACTTTAGTCATTTTTCTGTTTGGATATGACTGGTGTGCCGGAACAGAGTTTAAGTAAAAATGAGCAGGTTCAGAAGCAGCAGCACTAGAAAAGCTAACCTCTTTTGTACCTTTTCCAAGATAAACACACTCTAATTTTTCAATTTCATAAGCAACGCCATCAGCGGTTACTGTACCTTTTCCACCAATATTGATGATGCCAAGCTCTCTTCTTTCTAAAAAGAAATTTGCTTTCAACTCACCTTCATTTGGCAAAGCTATTGTAGATTCTGTTGGAACAACTCCCCCAATTATCATTCTATCGTAATGAGAATAAGTAAGTTGGATGGTCCCAGCTTGCATTAAACCGTCTAACAAGAAATTGTCGCGCAATTCTTGTGTATTCATCTGACTTGTTTCCTTTGGACTATTTTGAAATCTGATTTGCATATAATTAGTGGTTAGTAGTTAGTAGTTAGTGGTTAGAAATAAGTAGTAAGTGGTAAGTAATAAGTAAAAAAACAAACAAAAACTTCCATAATTCCTAATTCCTAATTCTTAATAAATAATTAATTTTTATCGTCCCATCCATCCGCCGTCAACGGTGATAATGGTTCCGTTAATATAATCTGATGCTGGTGAAGAAAGGAATACGTATGCACCGGCTAAGTCTGTAGGAGTTCCCCAGCGGTTTGCGGGAATTCTAGACAAGATAGCAGCACTACGTTCAGGATCTGCACGCAATTGAGTGGTATTGTCTGTAGCAATATAACCAGGTGCAACTCCATTTACGGTAACACCATGAGGAGCCCATTCGTTTGCAAATGCTTTTAATAAAGAAGCAACAGCACCTTTACTTGCAGCATATCCTGGAACATTGATTCCACCTTGGAAGCTTAACAAAGAACAAGTGAATACAATTTTACCAAAATTTTGCTCCATCATGCGCTTACCAATTTCTCTAGTAATAATGAACTGTGCATTTAAGTTGATGTTGATAATCAAATCCCAATATTCATCAGGATGCTCAGCAGCTGGTTTACGCATAATATGACCAGCGTTATTGATTAAAATATCGATACGAGGATGATCAGCTTTTACTTTATCTAAAAACTCCATCAAATTTGCACGATCTGAAAAATCTGCCAAATAAGGATAAAATTTTCTTCCTGCAGCTTCAACAGCCAAAGAAACTTCACTTCCAGTTTCAGGCATATTGTTGCTTACGCCTATAATATCAGCACCAGCTTGTGCCAATTCAATGGCTACTGCCATACCAATGCCACTACTGCATCCAGTAACTAAGGCAATTTTGTTTTCTACTCCAAAATTTAACATAAAGGGTTTGTTTTGTTGTTTATTTTGATTGTTTACTTTACAATTTTATAATGCTCTAAAAGACAAGTTTTATAACAAATTAATATTGAACTTTTCAAATCTTCCTGGATAATTTGATTTTATGGCTTCTATACAAGCATTGCAATCGTACACATATTTTCCTCTTAATAAAATCGGAAAAGCATCTGAAAAATTGAATGGTTTAATCTGTGGAGATGTCCAAACTTTTTCTTTTATTATGTATGGCAAAAGAAAATCATAAGCTAATTTCAAAGATTTACCTGACTTTGTTTTATGATTCCACAAATCTACACCCAATTGATCAGATAATTGTCCAATTATTACAAATGCATTCATTATAAATGTAGAATAATGTAAAGATGTTGTTCTTTCCATTTCTAACGGGAATGAACCATCTTTAGCCATTTGTTTATCAATTCTAGAAATACTGGTTTCTATTACATTCTTTGCCAATAATGTATCTTCTACATATAGGGCATAAGACAATTCTTGTGCATCAAACCAAACGCCGTGGTTGTTTTTGGCATTCATTTCATCAATTGCAATTGGACTATTTTTCATCCAATCCAAAAATTCTGAAAACCATTTTTTCAAGTCCTCATTGTTTTTGTTTGTCCAACTGGGTGATATTTTCAACAATTCAACACCATCAATTACAAAGATGAAATGTCTGGTATCAATCATACCCTCGGCTCTTCCATCTGTAACCCCTTTAATTGCTTGACCAAAGTTGAGGTTCGGGTTCATTTTTGTTTCTTCATTTAGAAACCAAACTTTTATTAATTCAGCTGCATGTTCAGCATATTTTTCGTTTTCCGAAAAATAGTAGGCAAGTGATAAAATGTAAATACTTTCGCACAAAACAGGCATGCTTTCTTTGTCGGGGTATTCTTTAATTTCTGGATTTACCACACCGTCTTTTCTGATATAAGGTAATCCATTAGGTTTATCTGGGTTGGGCCACCAATAAGGGCCGATACTCATGTAATCGTGTTTGTTGCCACTTGGCGGGGTGGCGGTTTTATAGGTTACACTAACTGGCTTAAATTTTAAAGCTTTATTGGCATCTCTTAACAATTGCTTGTAAGCCGGCATATAAGCTGGATCATTTTCCAGAATTTTTACTTTACTGCTTGTTAATGTAAAATAATCCAATTTCACCATGTCTGATTTAGACAAACTTACATGCTCTTGTGCACTAATATTTTGAAAAAAGATGCACCATCCTAACACAAATACATAAATCCGTTTGCTCATGCTCTATTGTTTTCTAATTTATTTTTAAGGGTTGTTTTTGTCTGTTCTAAAAGATGAAGCGGGTAATCCTTCTTTGTTGTAAAGATTTGCACCTGTTGGATTGTCTGCCCATGCATATCTAACAGCAACTGGATTTAAAACTTTATCATTCCAAACTATTATGTTGTTACCTTCAATTTTTGCATTAGCCCATACAAATTTCTTGTTGGCTTCTGCTATGGAAAAATATTGTAATGGTCCGCCATTTTTAGTAATTAATCCACTACCAACATTTGAAAAACTAAGTATAACTTGGTTGCCTTTGATTTTATAAGATTCGAAAACAGGTCCAGAATGGACTACATTTTTATCGCCATAAACCAATTTTTCTGCAACCAATGCCAATCTTTCGCCTACTGTCGATTTGTTTTTGTAATGCACATCGTTCCACTCTCCTACATCATTAGCAACTGCCATTCCAGTATTGGGGATAGACAATGCCATAGATTGAGCTTCTTGTAACTCTGCCAATTTACTTTCCGATGGCATTTTTTTAGCAGGATTATTGTTAGCAAGTTGTACAAACAGAAAAGGGAAATCGCCTTGCTTCCAAGCGGCTCTCCAACTGTTGATTAAAGTTGGAAATAAAGTTTGATATTCTTTTGCTTTACTTACGTTAGATTCGCCCTGGTACCAAAGTACCCCTTTGATGGGTGTACCAATCAAGGGTTCTAACATTCCATAAAACATTGCGGTTGGCTGAATTTGAAACCGTATAACATCATCTCTGTTTAATGCCGGAACTGAAACGGTTTGTTTGTATTGCCACTCCCCCATTAAACTTATTACCGTATCTCCAACTAACAATTGATAAGGTTTATCGGGAATAAATCCACCGTTTCCGGTTTCATTAATTATTCTAACAGTAATGGTATTGCTTCCTTCTTTTACTAGTTTCCCGGCAATTGCATATTTCCTTGGAGCATATCTATTGCTGGTGGTTCCTACTTGAACTCCGTTGAAATAAGTATTGTCGCGCAAAACAATATTTCCAACCATTAACGTAGCAGCATTTCCGGCAAACTTTGCAGGAAGATTTACATTTTTACTAAACCAAACAACCGCTCCGCCTTTTTCATTCAATCCTTGATCTTGCCACAATCCAGGAACTTGCATGGTTTTCCAACCGATTGCAATATCGTTTTTCTTTTGCCAACCTTCTTTCCATCCTGCATCTTGGGCGTTTAAATCTTTCATCCAATTTTCGCCCTTTGCTTTTGCTTCTTCCGTTAATTTATCTACTAAGGCTGAATCTTTATACAAAATCGCCTTTTCGTAATAAGTTGGAAATGATTTCAAGTTGTTTTCATTAATCCATGCTTCTGCAGGTGTACCGCCATAAGAACAATGTATCAAACCAATAGGAATATGGTATTTCTCAAATATATTTCTGGCGAAAAAATAACCTACCGCCGTGAAATTCAATACTGTTGTTGGATTGGTAGCTTGCCATCCTGCATCAGATTCAATATCTTCTGTAGAATTAAAACCAATGTTGCGTTTTACCTGAAAATGTCGAATCAAATCATTTGTAGAACTGGCAATTTCCTTGGGATATAAATCCGCTGCTTTGTACATTTCATATTCCATGTTGGATTGACCAGAACAAAACCAAACATCCCCGAACAATATATTTTTTACGGTGATGGTATTGGTTCCATTGATAATCATTTCAAATGGTCCACCGGCTTTTTGTTGTGGAATTTGAACCTTCCACTTTTTATCGGAACCCGTTATTGTATTGTATTGTTTGCCTTTAAATGTAACTGAAACCTCTTCTCCTACTTCGGCCCAACCCCAAATAGGAACGACCATACCTCTTTGCAAAACAATTCCGTCGCTGATTAAACGAGGAAGCTTAATTTTTGCAGATGCTGAAAATCCTAAAATCATCAACATCAATATTCCGAAACCATTTAAACTCCTTTTGTTCATTTTGCTTCTTTTTTTAATTGACATCATTTAATCCAACTTACGCCAACATCAGCTTTGGTAATTATCCAATCTGGATTAAAACGAATCATTTCATCTTCTGATAATTGAATATTTTGAACTGCTAATCTTGCATTAATCGCTTCAATACAAGATTTTACCACAGTTTGGTTGTACAATTTTAAACCGTCAATCTTTTTTATTGATACACTTTTTACAGGTAGAAATCCTAAACTCGTGAGTTCCGTTCCGTTTGTATAATGGTTGTTTTCTACTTGGTGATAAGTAACCTTTTCATCTACCGTAATTAAAGGAGATAAATCCGTACCTAATGCATCAATTATTACATTCCCTACCAAAGAAACTCCTTTTGGAGCAACACCAGGTTTCTCTTTGGCAGAATTTAAAAAACCAACCCGTATTGCTGGACCAACTGAATTTACTACGTGATTGTATGCAACAATTGCACTATCAGCAGGATAATACTCATTTAACTCACTGCCTTCTAAGCCAGACATAATACAAATCGGTGCTTTAAAAGCATTTTCTCCCCCTTCACCATTTTCTATATAATTATTAAAAATCGTTTGGCTTGGATTAATTACCCTGATGCCACCACTCTGGTTTCTACCAGACTTTCCGTTTATGTAATTACCATAAACAAAACATTGTTGTCCATGCCTCAAAACCAATGCTCCATCATTGCCCAAAAATGTATTAAACCGATAAATATTACTCCAGCTTTTATTGCTGATAACCTCAGCTTCTATTCGCTCGTTTTCAAAATAATTGTATTCAACAATATTGAACCCACGGGTAAAAGAAGTTCTACTATCTCCCACCCTAATTTGTTCTCCGCCATTTGTTGGAAAAGTTCTAAAACCAAAATAATTGTGATCTACTAAATGATGTGTAGAAGGAGCAACATCACTTCCGTCAACATAACCGGCTTCTCTTTTGTATTCTATAACAACGGTTGGACCTTTATTGGTTTTACCCAAAAAGTAGCAATGGTCTGCTTGGTTAAATCTTCCTTTCAACAATAAATAATTCTGAGAAATATTTTCATCATCAGGAGAATAATTTATAACAGCACAATTGGTTACTCTACAATGTATAGTTTCAATGGAAGATTTACTAGGGCTTCCGAAAGTGATTGCAGCCTGACCTTCTTTTAAAGTTGAAGTACCTTTAAAAAGAAATCCTTCTGCCTGCAAGTAAGAGCCAGAAACAAACAATTGAGAATTTCCTTTTAATATTACAGAACCAGGTTGTTCAGCCTTAAAAACAATCATTTTTCCAACTTCACCATTTGCTTTGGGTTGAAAATTAACAACAACATTTTTATATGTTCCTGATTTCCATACTATTGTATCCCCTGCTTTTGCAACATCCATCAATTTGTCAAAATCTTCTACATTATCAATTAAATATTCTTTTGCAGACAATGAAACTGCAAAAGAACAAACTATCAAAATCAAAAAGGTTATTTTATACAAGAGGGTGGTTGTTAATGGTTAATGGTTAATGGTTAATGGTTAATGGTTAATGGTTAATGGTTAATTAGAGAGAAGCCTTTTATTTATCAAGGTTTAATACAAAAAATATATTAATTAACAATTAACCATTAACCATTAACCATTATTTCACCTGTTTTTTAAAAAATGCCAACATTTTTTGCTCCATTTCTTTTGCAATTGCGGCATATTTTTTGTCTGTGAATACATTATTTCTTTCTTCAGGATCTACTTCGTAATCATACAATTCACTACCAATTAGTGAAGATGCATTGTAGGCCTTTGAGCTTCTCCAATTGTCATTCATCCAAACGGTGAAACGATAGCGGTTGGTTCTAATTGAATATCCCATCACTTTTGCACCACTAAATTCTGATTTTGTACTTTCTTCTTTTGCAGCTCCCCGTGGATATTGACTTACTGCAAATTCATTCAC
>CAMBYC010000096.1 GCA_945871875.1 Sphingobacterium thalpophilum | reverse complement strand
AAATTATTAAGAAAATTTGCACCAAAATTAAGGTTCGGGAAACGTATCGCTTATAAAAATGGAGCTGGTTTTTTTATTGGTTCGTTATTAATAAATGAATTGATCAATACTTACAAACCAATTGAAAATTGTTATTTGGCGGATGATGTATTTATTGGACTTTTATTAGAACACAAAAAATTCCGTGGAACAAACACTCTAATAAGAACAATTTTTGCAGATGGAAGTCACAAGGTTTTGAAAAAACAATATCAAATTGAAATGGATAAGAACTTATTGTTTCATTACAGATTTAAAACATCAGATAGAGAATCAGATATTAAAATGTTAGAATCTTTTCATGATAGTAGCACTAGATTGGATGTTTGCACTTATAAAAACAATTGAATAAATAAAATGAATAAGCAGGAAAAATATAAATCCTGCTTATTCATTTTTTACTATTAAATATAGTTATTGATTAAATTTTCTAGCATTTCTTGTTTTCCACTCATTTGTTTTGGCTCACCATTTTTTATGGCAAACTCGCGGAGATTTTCTAATGTTAGTTTTCCTTCTTCAAAGTCTTTACCCAAACCCTGATCAAAAGAAGCATAACGATCTTTCTTCATTTTTTTGTAGGCAGAGTTTTGTAAAATATCATCTGCAATTACCATAGCACGAGCAAAAGCATCCATACTTCCAATATGTGCTAAAAATATATCTTCAAGATCAGTTGAGTTTCTTCTGGTTTTTGCATCAAAATTAATTCCTCCACCAGCAAACCCGCCAGCTTCTAATATTATCAGCATGCTTTCAACCAAATCATTAAGGTTCATCGCAAATTGATCAGTATCCCAACCGTTTTGAGCATCTCCCCTATTTGCATCAATACTACCCAACATTCCGGCATCTGCTGCAACTTGTAATTCGTGTTGAAAAGTATGTCCAGCTAAAGTAGCATGATTTACCTCAACATTCAATTTGAAATCTTTATCTAAACCATAATGACGCAAGAATCCTATTACAGTTTCACTGTCATAATCGTATTGGTGCTTTGTTGGCTCACATGGTTTTGGCTCAATGAAGAATGTACCATCAAAACCATTTCTTCTTGCATAATCTTTTGCAGTATGCAAAAATTGAGCAAGATGATCTTTCTCACGCTTCATATCTGTATTCAACAAAGTGAGATAGCCTTCTCTACCGCCCCAAAATACATAGTTCTCACCTTTTAATGCGATGGTTGCATCCATAGCATTTTTTATTTGTGTTCCAGCATAAGCTAATGCTGCAAAATCAGGATTTGTAGAAGCCCCATTCATATACCTCGGATTAGAAAATACATTTGCTGTACCCCACAACAATTTTACACCGCTTGCAGCTTGCTTCTCCTTGGCATAATCTGTCAAAGTTTGCAAATTCTTCTCATATTCTGCAATTGAACTTCCTTCATCTACCATATCAATATCGTGAAAACAATAATATGGAACACCAAGTTTTGTAAAAAACTCAAAAGCAGCATCCATTTTATCTTTTGCTCGGCTAATTGTATCATCTTTTGCATCCCAAGGAAAAGTTTTTGTACCCGGACCAAATGGATCTGCTCCAGTATTACAGAATGTATGCCAATAACAAACGGCATAACGAAGCATTTCTTTCATTGGCTTGCCTGCTATAATGCGATTTTCATCATACCACTTATAGGCTAGTGGATTATCTGAAGTTTTGCCTTCGAAATTAATTTTTCCAATCCCAGGAAAGAACTCTTTTGATCCTAAAACTATTGACATATTTTATTTTTTTATATTTAAAAAGCAATTAATTAATGTTTTTTTTCCATTGAATATAAGCCTCTTGATAAACAGCTTCTAATTGTTTATCTGGTTGGTAAGATTTTACAATTTGCATTCCGTTAAATGCTTCATTTGAATTTGAATATATCCCAGCCCCCAAACCAGCTCCTCGAGCTGCTCCTATTGCACCGTCTGTATTGTACAACTCTAATGTACAACCTGATAAGCTTGAAAAAGCATTTGCAAAAATATCAGATAGAAACATATTGGCAAATCCCGCTCTTATGGTATTGAGTTGCATACCCATTGATTGCATGATTTCCATACCATAATGTAAGGAAAATACAATTCCTTCTTGAGCTGCACGGGCAATATGTGAAGCATTATGCCGATTAAATGAAAGCCCCTTTAATGATGCACCGGGATTATTATTTCCCAATACACGTTCTGCTCCATTTCCAAATGGATAAAACAGCAATCCGTCTGAACCCGCTGGAGCGCTAGAAGCCAACTGATTAAGTGCAACATAATCTAATGTTGGAAAAAATTGTTTTCTAATCCAACTGTTTAATATTCCTGTACCATTAATACAAAGCAGAATCCCTAAACGCGTTTGCTCATTACTATGGTTAACGTGGGCAAAACTATTTACCCTAGACAATGTGTCATAATTAACTTGATCTGTTACCCCATAGACAACTCCTGAAGTTCCTGCCGTAGCAGCAATTTCTCCAGGATTTAATACATTAAGTGAAAAAGCATTGTTGGGCTGATCTCCAGCTCTATACCCAATTGGTGTGCCAGATTTTACATGCAATAAGTCACAAACCTGTTGTGAAACTTTAGCTTGAATTCCAAATGTTGGCACTATTTCTGGCAACAAATGTTGATCTATTCCATAATATTGTAGCAAATCAGTTGCAATACTTTTTTGTTCAAAATCCCACAGAATTCCTTCTGATAATCCTGAAACTGTTGTATTGATTTCACCAGACATTTTTAATGCAATAAAATCTCCAGGAAGCATCACTTTGTAAATCTTCTCATACAAAGATGGTTCATTCTCTTTAACCCATTTCAATTTTGATGCAGTAAAATTACCTGGTGAGTTTAAATAATGCGACAAACAAAAATCAGCCCCTAAATTATTAAAAGCACTGTTACCAATATCAACAGATCTGCTATCACACCATATAATTGATGCTCTAATTGCTTCAAGATTTTTATCAACACAAACCAAACCGTGCATTTGATAAGCAATACCAATTGCCGAGATTTCATCTTGATGCCATGCGTGTTGTTGTCGAAGCAATCCAACTGCGTTGAGCAATTCTTTCCACCACATTTCTGGATGTTGTTCTGCAAAACCAGGTTCTAATGCATCAATTGGCATCTCTGAAGATGGCGAAAATGCACTAGCAATAGGCAAACCAGAATCTACATCAACCAAAGCTGCTTTTACAGCTGATGAACCTATATCAAAACCTAATAAATATTTTCTCATGGTTAACCTGCTTGTTCAAAAATCAAGTACAAAGCTGCAATCATTCCTGTTATTATAATTGTACCAATTATAAAACCTGGATGTGTTTTAAACATTGACTTATCCACTTCGATAGTGCCAATTTTACCTTCGTTTTTACTTAACAAACTTATTACTACCATAAGAGCGACACAAATCCAAAACACCCATCCCATTCTGTCTAGGAATGGTAATTCTGGCATAGCAAATTTTAATATTATTGAACAAACAAAACCCAAAATTATAGCGGCTAGTGCAGCAGGTGCTGTAGCTCTTTTCCAGAAAAATCCCAATAAAAATATACAAAATACACCTGGAGAAATAAATCCAGTATATTCTTGAATGTATTGAAATCCACCTTTTTTATCAATTCCTAAGAAAGGAGATATAATTATTGCAAGAACCATTGCAACCAATACAGTAATTCTTCCAATGCGGACAAGGTTTTGGTCTGATGACAACTTGCTAATATACTTTTTATGTATATCTAAAGTATAAATTGTTGCAATACTATTGGCTTTTCCTGCTAAAGAAGCTACAATTGCTGCAGTAAGTGCCGCAAAAGCAAGTCCTTTTAAACCGCTTGGCAATAAATTTAATAATACAGGGTAGGCACGATCTGGATTTAGTTCACCATTTGCCAACATTTCTTGCTGAAACATTCCGTTTTGATGCAATACATAAGCTGCAATACCTGGTAAAACTACAATAACTGGCATCAACATTTTTAAAAATGCAGCAAACAACAAACCAGAACGTGCAGTTTTTAAATCTGCTCCTAAAGCACGTTGTGTAATGTATTGATTACAACCCCAATAATTTAAATTCACAATCCACATTCCACCTACCAATACGGTAAATCCGGGAAGATCCATAAAATTGGGATTGCCTTTTTCATATACCAAATCAAAGTGATCAGAAGCTTTTTGCATCATAATAGAAAATCCATTTGATACACCTTGTGTTGAAAATTGTGTTGAAACTAAATTTATTGCAAGATATGTTGTAGCCAAACCTCCCAACACCAAGAAAAACACTTGTACAACATCTGTAAACCCAATTACTTTCATTCCTCCAAGTGTAATAAAAACGGCAAATACTGCCAATAAAATCATACACAAAGTAAAGTTATATCCTGAAATTGTGCTAACTGCTAATGCGCCTAGATATAAAATTGAAGTAAGATTTACTACTACATACAACAATAACCAAAATATCGCCATAACCATACTCACAGATTTACTATACCTTTTGGTTAGGAATTGAGGCATAGTAAAAATTTTGTTTTTTAAGTAAATAGGCATAAAAAAAACAGCAACAATTATTAAAGTTGCAGCAGCCATCCACTCATAAGCCGCAATTGCCAAGCCCATTTTAAAACCACTTCCGCTCATTCCAATAAACTGTTCTGCAGATATATTTGAAGCAATCAAAGACGCACCAATTGCCCACCAAGTTAAAGAACCTTCTGCTAGGAAAAAATCATTGGTACTTTGTATCGAGGTCTTCCGTCTGCGATAAATCCAGAAACCATATACAGTTACTACAATGAAGTAAAATAAAAAAACCGAGAGATCTAAAATTGTTAATTTGGAAAGCATAATTGATTTAATAATAAGTAAATCCAACTTCTGTAAAGCAGGATAAAATTTAAATTTCTTCTAAGATTTTTAAATTTAATTAATGAGATTGAGTTAAAAAATTTATTTCATCAATTAATGGGGATTTTAGATAATATGAAGCAAACAGCTATAATTATCTATGAAATCAAAATCCATAAATCATAATTCCATAATTCTTAATTCCTGATTCTTAATTCTTAATTCTTAATTCTCAATTCTCAATTAAATATATATGTTGTTTGTGTTTTATATATTTCTCCAGGTTTTAAAACCACAGATGGAAATGATGGTTGGTTTGGAGAATCTGGAAAATGCTGCGTTTCAAGACAAATTCCTGTTCTATAATTATACACTGAACCCTTTCCTTTATCATTACCATTTAAAAAATTACCACTATAAAATTGTATTCCCGGCTCTGTAGTAAAAACTTGCATTTCAATCCCACTAATGGGTGCCTTTACCGTTGCAGCAAGTTGTAATTGTCCGTTAGCACCATTTAAAACAAAATTATGGTCGTACCCTAATCCAAACTTAATTTGTTGATTTAAAGAGTCGTTGATTCTTTCACCAATAGCATGGGGAACTGTAAAATCAAAGGGGGTTCCTTTAACTTCTGCCAATTCACCAATAGGAATTAAGGTGCTATCAACTGGAGTAAATTTATCCGCATGTAATGTTAATTGATGCTCTAATATTGTACCAGAACCTTGACCTTCTAGATTAAAATAATTGTGGTTGGTTAAGTTTATAATTGTTGGCTTATCAGTTTCAGCTTGGTATTGGATATCAAGAGCATTGCTATCGGTTAGTGTGTAAGTAACATAAACCTTTACATTTCCTGGATATCCTTCTTCCCCATCTTTAGAAAAATATGAAAGTTTCAATACATTTTCTTCTTTTTTGGCATCCCAAACCACTTTATTATAACCTTTTATTCCACCATGTAAGGCATTAACACCATTGTTTACTGCTAATGTGTAACTCGAATCACCTAAATTGAATTTCCCTTTTGCAATGCGATTGGCATATCTTCCTGCAATAGCTCCAAAATAAGAAGTTCCGTTTTGATAAGATGAAACACTATCGTATCCAAATACTACATCTACCATTTTACCATACTTATCTGGCACAAGCATTGAAACAACTGTTGCCCCATAATTGGTAATAGAAACTTCCATTCCATTTTTGTTCTTGAGCACATACAATTGAACAGGTTTTGAATCTATTGTTGCGATAAAATTTTCAGGACGCATAGTTGTATATATTTGATCTTTTTTTTCATTACTCAAAAAACAAGCGGAGAAGGCAAAAGAAATCATTAAGGGCAATAATCGTTTCATACTTTAAATTTCTGTTTTATGTTGATGCAATTGTTGAAATTATTTTAATTTTCAATTATACGTAATTTTTAACATAATAAATGATATTTAAACTTATTTGAGCAACAGAAAATTATTTATAAAAAAAATAATGTATAAATAAAGTATTTACTAGAAACGGAAAGACTAAAACTAAGGGAATGCATGCTTTCAGATGCCGATTTCATTATTAATTTGGTTAACAGTCAGGGGTGGCTAATATTTATAGGAGATAGAAACATCCACAACACTGATCAAGCCATTAATTATTTAGAGAATGGCCCTTTAAAAAGTTATAAAGAAAATGGATATGGATTATGCATAGTTGAAACCAAAGAAGCACAAATTTCTATAGGATTGTGTGGGCTGATTTAACGTGATTATTTAATTCATCCAGATATTGGATTTGCATATTTACCTGAATTTATGGGATTTGGTTATGCTTGTGAAATGGCAAAAGCAATTGTTGAATATTCAAATTCAATTTTATCAATTAATACAATCCAAGCAATAGTTATGGAACAAAACCAACGTTCTATTCATCTTTTGGAAAAAATCGGGATGAATTTTGTAAAAACATTAGTGCTACCAAATGAAGAAACAGAAATTTTATGGTATCAATTATCTGTTTAATTACTTATCAATCGAGTTATATTAATTAAATAGTAAACAAATAAAAAAGGGGTTGAAAATATTAAAATTTTCAACCCCTTTAAGTGATCCCGATGCGATTCGAACGCATGACCCACAGCTTAGAAGGCTGTTGCTCTATCCAACTGAGCTACGGAATCAAAAAAAACTCTTACGGTTTACAAATATAATTTTTTTTAGCTTGCATCCAAAATTGAAATATGGCTTTTGTCAAAATTTGCATAAAAAAAATTAAAAATGGATGTTAAGATAGAAGAAAGCTGGAAGAAATTACTAAAAGCTGAATTTGAACAAGCCTATTTTATACAATTGTCTGAATGGTTAAAAGCTGAAAAAGCAGCTGGTAAAACAATATATCCTTCTGGAGGAAATATTTTTAATGCATTCAATCTTACACCTTTTGAAAAAGTAAAAGTGGTTATAATTGGGCAAGATCCTTATCATGGTGACGGACAAGCACATGGATTAAGTTTTTCAGTTCTACCTGGCACCCCGCTCCCACCATCTTTACGCAATATTTTTAAAGAACTTGAGCAAGATATTGGCATCAAAACAACAACTCAATATGGTGACTTAACCGATTGGGCAAAACAAGGTGTACTTTTATTGAATGCCTCATTAACTGTAAGAGCCGGAGAACCAAATAGTCATGCACCTTTTGGTTGGATAAAATTTACTGATTCAGTTATTTCTTTAATCTCTCAAAAAAAAGAAAATGTAATTTTTCTTTTATGGGGTAAATTTGCGCAAGAAAAAAGCGGGTTGATTGATGAAAGCAAACACAAAGTGTTAAAAGCAGCTCATCCTTCTCCTTTTTCGGCAGATAAAGGTTTCTTTGGATGTCGTCATTTTTCAAAAGTTAATCAAATTTTAAGTCAAATAGGACAAGATCCGATTGATTGGAGCTTACATCCTACAAATTCAATTGCATGAAATCGATAAAAAAAATACTTGGCGGAATTTTCATTGTTTGGGGAATGTTTGTTTTTGTTTTGAGCATGTTGGTATTCTATATTCCAATGTGGGCAGCGGGTTTATGGAAAGAACCTAAAAGAACTGCAATTTTTATTGCTACTGTTAGAGCCTGGATGTTTGTTTTCTTGAATTTAACTGGAGTAAGATTAAGCATTAAAGGAAGAGAGAAGTTTAAGAAAGGTGAAAACTACATTGTAGTTTGTAACCATAATTCTATGATGGATGTTCCTATTTCTAGTCCTGGCATTCCTGGTGCTAATAAAACAATAGCAAAAATCGAATTGTCAAAAATTCCGCTCTTTGGAATGATTTACAAAAGAGGTTCAATTCTTGTTGACCGCGATAGTGAACAAAGTAGGAAAGATAGTTTCCAAAAAATGAAAGCAGCTTTAGAACTCGGAATGCACGTATGTCTTTATCCTGAAGGCACAAGAAACAAAACTGGAAACCCTTTAAAATCTTTTCACGACGGGGCATTCAGGCTAGCAGTAACTACCGGAAAATCGATTGTTCCAGCAGTTATTTTCAATAGTGGTAAAGTTTTACCCAATAATAAATCATTTTTTTATTGGCCACAGCCAATTGAAATGCATTTTCTAGACCCCATTCCAGTTTCTGAAAATGATTCTTATACAGAAATCAAACAAAAAGTATTTGATTTAATGTGGAATTATATAGAACAAAATAAAAAAGATTAAAGATAAATCTATTTGTTTTTTCAATTATTTAAAACAACCGATTTAACAAATCCTTAAATAATCTTAATTAATTTGAAAACGTCTAAGCATTTCAAATTTAAAAATAAAAAACATGCGAAAATCAATTTGCTTTGCTGTTACTCTTTCTTTTGCGTTATTGTTTATTTTAAGTACTGAAAATGCTGAAGCACAAAGAAATACAAGAGGTAATAACAGATTAAACTTAAGAGCTTACAATGAAAGATCATCAGTTAGACAATATGAAAACTGGCGTTATTATCCATCTAGAGGTCAAGTTTTTTACCACCGACCAGGGAATTTAATCACATTACAATTTGGAGGAAATCCTTATTATTACTCAGGAGGACTATTTTACAAACCATTTGGAGGAAATTATCAGGTAATTCATCCACCATTAGGAATACGAGTTGGAATTCTTCCTACAGGATATTGGTCGTTGAGAATGGGGAATTTACCTTATTATTATTTCAATGGCATTTTTTACAAACAGCAGAACAAGGAATACCAAGTTGTGAAAGCACCTGTGGGTGCACAAGTTCCAGCAATCCCAAGGGATGCTAAAGTAATGGTTGTTGATGGATCAAAATATTACGAATACAACGGCACTTATTTTAAGGAATTCATCAATCAAGATGGTCAAATCTGGTATACTGTTGAAGGAAAAAATGGCGTATTAAATACAGACAACAACAACAATCCGAACAACAATATTCAACCTTCAACTATAAATAATCAGCCTCAAAATTTAGCTAAAATCGGGGACGTTTTAGATCAATTACCAAACGATGCAAAAACAATCGTTATTAATGGGAAAAAATATTTCTTAACAGCAAACAATGTGTATTACGAAGAATTTATTGATGGAAATAGCTTGAAATATAAAGTAGTAGGACAATGAAATTAATTTAGAATTAATCATTAAGATTCAGGAATTAAGGTATTAATTCCTGAATCTTAATGATTAATTCCACATTAATTTGTGTGCATGCTCCTTTTTGAGTGGCAACAAAAGCACCAATTTTACATGCAAAATCCAACATTTCGTTTGGAGTTGCTTTTTTTATTAATTGATGGATTAATCCTGCTAAAAAGGCATCTCCGCTGCCAACAGTATCTTCTACTTTTACTTTATAGCCTTTATGCCACCAAGATTGGTTGTTCATCCACATATATGCACCATCTCCGCCTAATGTTACAACAATGTGTTCAATGCCAAATCTATCCGCAATAACTTTCACCCTTTCCTCAATCCCTGAATAATTTGAAAACCACCCCGTAATAAATTCTAACTCTGATTCATTCAACTTTAAAATGGTCGCAGTTTGTATTAATTCATCTAAAATCTGTTTGTCGTAATGTGGCTTTCGAAGATTTAAATCTAATATTTTTACACTTGTATTCTCTATCAACTGAAACAAGGTCTTTTTTGACATTGCACTTCTTGAAGCTAAACTTCCATAAATAAAATAATCAGATTGCTTAACCAAATCAATCAATTGCTCGTCACATGATATAAAATCCCATGCAGAAGGACTTACAATATCATAACTTACCTCATTATCAGGCATAAGTTTCGCAAATACTTTTCCAGTTTCAAATTGATTGTCTAATTGAAAATAATCAGTATTTACGCTCAAATCACTAAAATATTTCTTTAGAGATAAACCCATTTCGTCATTTCCTATCCGAGTAATTATAGTGGGATGTTGCCCCAATTGTTTTAAATGGTATGCAACATTCATAGGAGCTCCACCTGGAACAGCTCCCGATGGAAGAATATCCCACAACACTTCACCAAAAGTTACTACATTAAATTTACTTTGATTCATACTTTCTAATTGCTTAATTATCATTTATTTAATGATGACTGCATCTTTTCTAAACTCACACCCTTGGTTTCTGGCATCTTGAAAACAACCCAAACCAATTGTAAACCCATCATTAAAGCAAAAAACAAAAACAAAGAGGCCGGACCAAAGCTGTTTGCAAAAAATGGAAAAACACTTGTGATAATTGCAGCCAATACCCAATGTACGGAACTTCCAAAAGATTGTCCTAAAGACCTTACTTCGTTTGGAAATATCTCTGAAATAAATACCCAAATCACTGTACCCTGACCAATAGCATGAGATGCAATAAAAACAAAAACCAAAAATGGAACCAATATTCCAGCAGATAGATGAAAATAAAAAGTTGCTGCCAATGCAATTAAAGAAAAAATATATCCAAAAGAACCAATAAAGAGCAATCTTTTTCTACCTAATTTATCAATAAGCGATAAACCTAATAACGTGAAAGCTAAATTCACCAACCCGATGCCAGCACTTTGTAAGAATGCTGCTGATTGTTCAATGCCAGCCATCTGAAAAACACGTGGTGCAAAATATATAATGGCATTAATCCCCGACAACTGGTTAAAAGCCGCTATCAAAAAAGCCATTACAACTGGCAATCTATAAGTTTTTGAAAAAAACATTGACAAATCTACATTCTTTTTAACCTCACCAATTGATTGTTTAATGGATGCAATTGCTTCATCAACACCTTCTGGATCAGACACTTCAAGAATTTTTCTTGCAGTATCAACATCGTTTTTATGCACCATCAACCATCTCGGGCTTTCGGGCACTAAAAACATCAATATGAAAAACACAATTGAAGGAATCGCCATAATTCCCAACATCAAACGCCAGCTATCTGCACCTAAACCTTGGATTAAAAAGTTGGATAAATAAGCTATTAAAATGCCAAATACAATATTGAATTGAAACGCCGCAACCAATTGTCCACGCGTTTTTGCCGGTGCAATTTCTGCAATATACATAGGTGCTACCACCGAAGA
>CAMBYC010000095.1 GCA_945871875.1 Sphingobacterium thalpophilum | reverse complement strand
TGTATTAACTAAAAAGATATTCCACATCTAATTTAGATAAGCTTTTAACAAATCCTGAATCATCAGCAATAAGATCTCTCGCCAAAACTTTCTTTTTATCTTGCAATTGCAAAATTTTGTCTTCAATTGTATCTTTACAAATCATTCGATATGCAAAAATGTTTTTTGTTTGTCCAATACGATGGGTTCTGTCAATAGCTTGTTGTTCCACAGCAGGGTTCCACCAAGGATCTACGATATAAACATAATCTGCTGCGGTAAGGTTCAAACCAACACCACCAGCCTTTAGTGATATTAGAAACACCCTAACTTCCGAATTGTCTTGGAAGTTTCGAATGGCTTTTTCTCTATCCACTGCTGTAGTACTACCATCAAAATATTCGTAAGGAACACCCAATTGATTTAATTTTTCTTTAATCAATGCAAGCATACCCAAGAATTGAGAAAAAATCAATGCCTTATGGTTACCAATATTTTCAGTGATTTCTCTCCCCAATTCTTCTAATTTGATTGATGCATTGGGATATTTTTCCACATCATTCATTATTGAAGGCGAATCACAGATTTGTCTAAGTTTCATCAACCCTTGTAAAATGGTTAACTGTGATTTTTCAATACCTTGGTCATTGATAACTCCAAGAATTTTATTTCTAAATTCATTACGAAAAGCTTCGTATATTTTCCGCTGTTCATCTTCCATTTCACAGAACAAAATGGTTTCTGTTTTTTCTGGAAGATCTTTTGCTACTTGCTCTTTTGTTCTTCTTAAAATAAAGGGAAACAACAATTTTCTAAGATGGTCTTTTTGTTCAGGTTCCCCAAACTTGTCAATTGGTGTAGCAAATTCATTTCTAAAAAACTCAACAGAACCTAACATTCCGGGGTTTAAGAAATTCATTTGGGCGTATATATCAAAAGTGTTGTTTTGAAGTGGCGTACCACTTAAACAAAGTCGGTTTTTTGCATTAAGTAAACCTGCGGCCTTTGTAACTTTACTCTGTGGATTTTTAATTGCCTGAGATTCATCCAGCACAACATAATCAAAATCTATTTCAAGCATCAATTTGATATCACTGCGCAATGTGCCGTAAGTTGTAATTATAATATTGATGTCATCAAAATTCTTCTTTTCTCTTGCTCTATCTGAACCATGGTGAATTTTATATGATAATCCTGGAGTAAATTTTCGAATTTCATTTTCCCAGTTGAAAATCAAGGTGGTAGGACAAACTACCATTGCTTTTAATGTTCCTTTTTGTTCTTTAAAAAACTGAATAAAAGACAAAGCTTGAATGGTTTTACCCAAACCCATGTCATCAGCTAAAATTCCTCCCCAACCTACTTCATTAAGATAATTTAACCAATGGTAGCCGGCAACTTGATAAGGACGAAGGATATGCGATAAAGCTTCAGGTGGATCTAGTTCTTTAATCCTATTGAAACTGCGCAATCTTTCATATTTCTCTTCAAGTTCAACTAAAATATCTTCCTCTTCACGTTGTGCATACAAATCGTCAATAATACTTAAATGATATTTCGATAAACGAAGTCCATTTTGTTTGCCTTCACCAACTTTAAACAACAATGAATATTTTTTAATCCATTCTTCTGGTAAAATACCCAAAGATCCGTCGTCTAGTTGTACAAATTGCTGTTTATTGTTTAGTGCGAGTTTTATTTCGTTGATATTAACTTGTTGATCTCCAAAAACAATATCAATTTTGGCATCAAACCAATCAATTCCGTTTGAAATTCTAATTTTTGTTGTTGGTTTGGCTGTATGGAATTTAAAGTTTTTCAACACATCAAAACCAATAACTGGCACAGCCATTTCCTTCATTGCATCAATAAAAAGGAAAAACCAGTTGTTTTTAAGTACATCAGCTCCTTTCAATACAAGGGTTAAGCCTTCAGTTCTGATGAAATTTGAATGTAAAGCTTCTAATTTCTCTACAAAAATATTTTCAATTTCTCTGTTTCTATTAATGACTAAAACCTTTCCATTTATAGGAATTGTAATAACCTCTTTATCGTTAGCTCGGATATCGTATCCTTTATAACTAAATACTGGTGAAAAAACCAGATAATCTCCTTTTTCTTGGAGTTGCAATTTAATTTCAGGTTCTCCAGCTTTAATTTCTTCAATCAAAGTATTGTCGAACTCAACGGGATAATTTTTTGCAATTTGGTTGATTTTATTTTGAAGAAAATCAGGCCAATTTTCTCTCGAAACTGTAATTTTTCCAGTTGGGAAGAAATCTTCAATTACTTCTACATCTTCTTCTTTATCCCACAAATACAAAACATTGTTATACAGCATTAACCAATGGGCATTCCAGTCATTGTCTTCTAAAGCTATGCTCAATTCATTTACTCTTGCATTGCATTCGGTAACGAAATAATCTTTTTCAGGATATGCTCTAAAAACTGGTTTAAGTACATCAGTGCCAGCTGTAATGGCTACAAGATTATTAGTTATAAAAGATTTTCCTTTAGGTAGAAAATAAAAAGGCGAATGTTCATGCTGTTCTTTCAGCAATTTTTTCAGTTTGGGAAGAATATATTCTATAACCAATTCCTTTGTTTCTGCTGGCAATTCGTCTGTATCTTGTTGGATAATATTTTCCCAAATACCTGAAAATGGAGAATTTCTACTTACAAACTTGTTGATTTCAGAAATTTGAAATTTGCGCAATTGTTGCACTAAAGCTGCATCTTCTTGCGGCATTTTGTCAACATTCACAAATTTAGTAAGATCAGCTTTTTCAATTTTACCCACAAACCAACCAGAATTTTCGTTGAATTCTCCTGAGATGGCATCTACACTAAAATAGGGAAAAGATGTTTCGTTGGCATTGATTACAATTCCAATTTTATGTAAGGGTAAATCCGGTTGAGGTGCTTCTTCAACCACCACGGGAGCTGCTACAACTTCCTGAATTGGTTTAGGAGCTGGTGTAGCTACAGGCAAAACTCTTTTTACAGTTGGATCTAAAACCCTTAAAAATGGCTTTCCTTCTTTATAGATAAATTCAAACTTCTTCTCCCAACCCTCATCATTTGTACTGTAACCGTAAATCTCTAATAACTTATTTTTTTCTTTAGACCAATTTCTTATTGAATCAAAATAATTAACCCCATGTGCATGAAGTAGCTGAATAAACACAATTGTTTTGTGTAAGCAAAGTGGGTAATGAATTTCCTCGCATTTGCAGGAAGTATCAAAATTTCTTTCTTCGTTTTTGTGAATTACTACAGGAAATTTTTCATCATCAATTTCAAGTAATGCTTCAACACGTTCTTCTTTTGCGAGAATTATTTTGGCCTTTTGTTTGTGTAGAAATTGTTCTGCATCGTTATAAATATCAGGTGCTGAAAGCATTTTGATTGTTTTCAAATCAATTTGCTTCATTTTTATAACGGTATGCCTTTGTTGATAAGTTAGACCTTTTTCACCTAAAATATTTTTATCTACAAGTTCTTGCAACTGAAACAAAGCTGCTGTTTCATGTCTACAAATATCACCAAGGTTATAAGGACAAGAGCAACGTATGGCCAAGGTTTTAGAATCCCTGAACTTTTGAATATTTACTTTATAATAAGTGTTGTAATTGTCGTCTTTAACCCTAAATGATACGGATGTAAGCAATTCGTCGTATTCCAAAAACTCAACAAAACCGCTAGAGAAAATTTTTTTTCCTCTGCGAATTACTTCATCTGTTCCGCTATTGTAGACAAATTTTAAGAGATGCGATAATGCCATAGAAAAACGGTGCAGTTTTTTGAGAAAGTTAATCTGCAAAAGTATATAAAATATGGCAAATTTAATGGATTAACATTAAGTTCAAAAACTGAAATATGTCAAAATTTAATACCTTTTACCATATTATTGAACAACATTTCGTAATAATTTTATGATAATAATTTAGATTGTTTTTAATTTAACAGCAATCTTTTATTTTCAAAACTTATTCAAGCTAAAACTATTAAGAGATTTTATTTTTTCCAATTTAATTTTACAATAAAATTTTTCAAATGAATGATGGAATTTATATCGATGGATTTTTTCTATGATGGTATCCATCTAAAAATTCCTGAACCTGAATCAATAAAAGATGCTTATAAAAAAGCATTAAATCTTGATGAAAAGATACCTTTCCCATATTGGTCAAAACTGTGGCCAGCTGCTAAAGCTTTAGCCCTTTTTATTGCTCAAAACCCTAATCTGTTTTACAACAAAAAGATTGCAGAATTGGGTGCCGGATTGGCTTTGCCTTCTTTTGTTGTTGCTCAATTTGCCTCACATGTTGATACTTCTGATTATATTCATGATGCAGTTGAATTAATTAAAACCAATATCAAAATCAATGGATTTCAAAATATTTCTGCACGTGTATTAAACTGGACCAACCTCAAACCAAACGAATATCCTGAAATTGTTCTTTTAAGCGATGTCAATTATGAACCTTCTGGTTTTGATGCTCTTTATCTCTTAATTTCCAAACTTATAGCATCAGATGTAAGCATTTTTTTAGCCACCCCGCAACGTTTGCAGGGTGCAAATTTTATCAATCTTTTACAAAACTCAATTGTTTCTACTACAAATTATACCATTGAAATAAATAATTCTTCTACCCCGATTTCAATATTCCATCTTCAAAATCAATAATATAGTAAACTTTACATTTCCACTATTTCACTTCAAACAAAAACAAACGATATTGTTTCAATTCTGAACTTCTTGTAACCGGATTTAAAAATTTACCGTTCAACTTGGAAACAGGAAAATTTCCAAAACTTTGTATTGCTTTTTTCCCAGTACTATCATCGTCTTCTTGAAGCAACAATAAAAATGGCCTTTTTAAATGCATTGTATCTCTTAATTGATCAATAGTTGTAACCGGATAAGTTGTATAAAATTGAAATGGTGAATTGTACCTCGCTTGCAAATGATAAGCTGGAATTCCTTTATAATGTTGATTGATATACCTACCGGCATAAGTTCCTCCTTGGTATTTTAACAATTCTGGATAAAATATTCCATTAAGGTAAATGTTTAAAACAATAACCAACAAAACCGAACGACCAATTGCTATTTCTTTATCAGAAACTTTAAAAATCCTTGAAAGAAAAACCAGCAACAACAAAAATATTACCATCAAAACAACAACCAAAACATTACCAATATCAGGTTTTACAAAAAGATGCAATACAGGTAAAACTATGATTATCAATATTATAATTGGATATTGAATATTCTTAATAATCTTTACATTTTGAAATTTGTATATAAAATCGGAGGTTAAAATTGCAAAAAACGGGAAAACAATATTCAAATAATGCGGCAATTGAAATTTTGATAATGAAAACATCAAAAAGGTAATCAATCCACCAAAAAATAAATAGCCTTCTTTTATCGGTTCTTTTTTTACCAATTTTTTGATCCAGTTAAATAAAGCTATGTACAATAAAATTGACCAAGGTAAAAATGCCCAAAGGGTTGTGTGCAAAAAGAAAGTAGGATCACCGGCACCTTTAATTGGACCGGTATTGAAAAACCTTCCAAATTGGCTATCCCAAAAAAAGAATTTTATACCTGAAACCCCGTGTGTATCAAAAACCAGCTTTTCCGGATGAAGATCAAACTGGGTATATAAAGTGTACAATTCTGGTGTTATGAAAATGAGAATCAACACTGCTGCAACCAACCACCTCCAATTGAAAATTTCTTTGAAATTTTTGGTTACTAAAAGATGTCCAACAACTGCGGCTCCTATCGTAATTAAAACAAAAACTCCTTTGGTCATAACCGCACAAGCAGCAAAAAGAGATGCCCAAACGAGCTGCACAAACTTTTTTTCCGTCCAACTGCGGTGAAAATGATAAATAGAAGCTATAATCAATCCGGTTAGGTAAGGCTCTGCCCTTACATCCATATTGGATAAAACGATATGTTGTGCCGTTAACAAAATCAATACACTCCATTGGGCTACTGTTTTATTACAATAAACTTTCATCGTAAAAAGCCAGGTATATAAAGCCGCTACAAGCACAAATAAAATTGCGGGAAGTTTATAAGACCATCCAAAAATTCCAAAGCATTTGAAAGAAAGTGCTGCAACCCAAAAAGGAAAATGGGGTTTATCAAGCCAATCTCTTCCATTGTTGTACAAATCTGAAAAATTTTTGGTTTCCGCCATCGTTTTGGCGATAGAAGCATACAAAGTTCCATCTGGACCTAAAACATCAACAAACAATCCGGAGAAATTAATACCAACAGCAAAAAAAAGTAACATCACAAAAAGTCTGTTAGACATTTGATCTGCTGAATCTTGATTTGAAATATTATTCATATATCCCTTTTGTAGGGCAAATTTCATTTAAAATTTATTGGAAAACGGGATTTGATTTTAAAATTATTTCATTCCAATCCAAACGCCATCGTTTCTAATTTCTATGGGGAATGTTTTCATGAAATATCCTTCGCCACTTACATTTCTACCAGATTGTAAACTGAATTTGTAATGGTGTAACGGACAAACCGCATTTCCTTTTGCATCAATATAACCATCAGCCATAATTGCGGCGGCGTGTGGACAATGGTAAGCGAATCCAAAATACTTTTGGTTAAAATGGGCGATGCAAATGTTTTTATCGTTTACTTGGGTTGTAGCAATGTGATTACTATTAAAAACCAAGTTGTTGAGGTTTTCAGTAAGTTTAATCCAATTAAAATGCGTATCCATATCAATAAAAGCTGGTCTTGTAAGGATATCTAATTTGGTACAATTCTTTAACTTTTTGCAAAATGGTATCTCTGAGTGCGTCTATATTTCTTCTTTCGGTAGCGGAAACGAAGATACAATTGTGGTTGGTTTCCCCTTCCCAGCGTTCTTTGAGGTCGCGGAGAATTTGTTCTTTAATTTCTGGGGCAAGCCATTCGTCGAAGGTTTGTGTTTCGTATTTATCCATTTTATTGAAGATCATGATTGCGGGTTTATCCGCACATTTCATTTCTGCAAGGGTTGTTTTAACCACATTTATTTGATCTTCGTATTGCAAATGGGAGATATCTACTACATGAAGAAGGATATCGCTTTCTTTAACTTCATCTAGGGTAGATTTAAAACTTTCTACTAGGTGATGGGGTAATTTTCTGATAAAACCTACGGTATCGCTTAGCAAAAAGGGAGTTAATTCCCAAACAATTTTGCGGGTAGTTGTATCTAGGGTTGCAAACAATTTATTTTCAGCAAAAACCTCCGATTTGCTGAGTAGGTTCATAATTGTAGATTTTCCTACGTTGGTGTAACCTACAAGTGCAACCCTTATAAATTCGCCACGTTCTTTTCTTTGGGTAAAAGATTGTTTATCAATTTCCAATAATCTTTTGCGAAGGAGGCTGATTTTCTCTCTGATAATACGTCTGTCCGTTTCAATTTCGGTTTCACCCGGACCTCTAGATCCGATACCGCCTCCTTGTCTTTCCAAGTGTTTCCACATACCGCGCAAACGGGGTAAAATGTATTGGTATTGGGCAAGTTCTACTTGTGTTTTGGCTTGAGCCGTTTTGGCTCTATTTGCAAAAATGTCTAAAATAAGGTCACTACGATCAATAACCTTTATGCCAATTGCATCTGATATATTTGAGATTTGTGCACCACTGAGTTCATCATCAAAAATGGCAAGATTAATGCCTTTAGAGAGGGCAAATTCTTTAATTTCTTCAAGTTTACCCTTTCCAATATAAGTTCGACTATCGGGTGCTGGTAATTTTTGGATAAATCTTTTAACGGTAATTGCTCCAGCAGTTTCAGCAAGAAAAGCCAATTCATCTAAATATTCTACAACTTGATTTTCTCTTTGTTCACGAGTAACCACACTAACCAAAATGGCTTTTTCTTCTCTGTCTAAAAGCAACTTTTTTTCAATCATCCATTATCTATTATCAATTATCAATCAATTTTCAACTACTTTCTAAACATTTGCATTTCATCAACACTCAAAAACCAATCGGTAATTGAAGATTGATAATTGAAGATTGATTAAAGTCCGCTAAGACAAAGTCCTACAGAATAAGGTCGGATACTTGGACCATAGCTTTCTCTAAACATTCCTGTAAAGCTATAAGAGCCATAAAGAGAAAAAGCTCCGATTCCAACTCTTCCTGTTAAGGCTAAGCGCGTACCGTTAAACAAAAAAGAATTTTTTACTCTTAAGGTATAGTTTCCTTCTTGCTTTTGATCAATTGTAACTTTAGCTTTTGTATGGGCATCAATGATTGTGCCAATTTTTGCACCTAAAGCAAATTTCCAACCTTTACTACTATTCTCAGCATTTGTATTGTAACGAAGTTCTACAGGAAGTTCAAGAAAAGCAGTTGCTATTTTGTATTTTTTATAGGTTGTAGTAGAGTCTTTACGGAAAATTGCATTTTTTCTATTGTTGATGTCTATAGAAGTTTTATTGAAGAAAAAATTATCCGAACCAATACCAGGACCAACAGCTACAGAAAGATGTTTGTTGGTTTTAGATTGGAAATCAAACATTATAGACATATTAAAACTTCTAGAAAAACCTTTGGTTGTAATAGAATCAGGTTTTCCTGCAAGTGATGCATAGCCAATTTGAATCATAAAATGATCGGAAGCACGCTTATTCAAATAACTGTTGGGAACATTTTTACTTAAGGAACTATCATTGTTAGATTGACCAGCAACCATTGTAGCAAAACCTAGTACCAGCACTGTTAAAATCGCTCTCATAATTGAAATATAAGGGGCAAATATAAATTTACCACTGTTAAAGAAAGGTTAAGATTTAAAAAGAATAATTACGTCAAAATTAGTGTAATAAATGCAGAAAGTATTTATAAAAGATTATGATATATAAATTGTTGGTTACTGATATTTATTATTAGTTAGAAGAAAACGCTATTTAGGATATTTTAAATTTAATTTCGTTTTTTAATTCATAGGGTGCTGGCATAAGTCTTTCATTTGTATTGATTTTACCAGCAGTTTACAAAAAACATAGTATGAAACTTTTTTTTACTGTTTGCATTTGCTTTTTTTTACATGCAACTATCTTTGGCCAATCCGCTCCTTTACATACTTATGCAGACAATAGCAACGCTTGGTTGATGTATTTTGGAGATCATAAAATCAGCGACAATTGGGGTGTTCATTTAGAAGCCCAATGGCGAAGAAATGGATTTTTTACTAACCCTCAACAATTGTTACTTCGTACAGGAATCAATTATCATTTTAATGCCCAATCTTTTATAACATTAGGCTATTGTTTTGTTGAAACCAATCCCTATGGCGGATATCCAGCAAAATCGAGCTTCCCAGAAAATAGATTTTGGGAACAATTACAAATCAAATCTCAATTGAATCGTTTTGAATTGGTTAGTCGTTTCAGATTGGAACAACGTTTTTCAAAATTACCCGTCTTAAATATTGCTGTTTATGAACCTGGAGATGCAGTGTATACAAACAGATTTAGATTGTTAAACAGATTTTCATTACCATTTAAAGGCAAAACAATTGTAGATAAATCATTTTTTTTAACTATTTATGATGAAATCTTGGTGAATTTTGGAGATAATGTAGCAGCAAACGCATTCGACCAAAATAGAGCATATTTCGCAATTGGTTATAAAGTTCCGAAATTAGGTAGATTAGAAATAGGTTATATGTTACAAACCATTTTTAAACCAGACGGAATAAAAATTGAAAGAAACCATAATATTCAGGTTGGTATGATCTCAACATTGGATTTTTATAAAAAAAATAGCAATTAATTGGGGATTTACGCCACAAATAATTGATAATCATTATGATTAGTAAGAGGTGAAAGTACACTTTACCAAAAAATTGTTGTTTGTTATTACTTATCAAATTGGGTAAATTTGCTTTCAAAAATACTTACCACTATTATCTTTTTCATTTGAGAACAATTCTATTTTTCCTATTTTCTGTATTGCTTCAAGCAAATGTTTTTTCACAAGCGGCACTCTCAAAAAGTTATGCAAACAATAATAATGTTTGGTTAAGTTACAGCGTTGACATTAAAACCAGTGAAAAATGGGGATTTCATTTGGATGGGTCATGGAGGAAGAATGATTTTTTTTTAAAGCCACTTCAATCTGTTATAAGAACAGGTATTAACTATTACTTTAATGCTCAGGTTTTTGGTTCGGCGGGGTATTGTTTTTTTGAAAATGCACCTTATGGTGGTTTCCCAGCAAGAGCAAGTTTTACTGAAAATCGTTTTTGGGAACAAATACAAATTAGAACACAGTTGCAACGTTTTGAATGGGTTAGTCGATTTAGATTAGAACAACGCTTTTCAAAAACCCCGATTCTAAAAAGCGCTAACATTTATGCAGCTGGACCAGCAATTTATACCAACCGTTTTAGGGTTCAAAATCGATTTTCTTTGCCCTTAAAAGGCAAATCGATTGTAGATAAATCCTATTATTTAACTGCGTTTAATGAAGTTTTGGTCAATTTTGGTAAAAATGTTGCTGCCAATATTTTAGATCAAAATAGGGTATATTTTGCTGTAGGAAATAAAATACCAAAATTGGGTAGATTAGAAGTTGGATATTTTTTACAAACCATTTATAAACCAGATGGTTTCAAGGTTGAAAGAAACCACACGCTTCAAATTGGCTTAAACTCATCGTTGGATCTTTATAAAAAGAAATAATTCGGATAAGGGATAAGGGATAAGGGTTAATGGTCAATGGTCAATGGTTAAGGGTTAAGGGTTAAGGGTTAAGGGTTATTTAGATGAAAAACTTTGCATTTATAAAAGTTTAATGAAAAAAATATTAATTTACAATTTAACCATTAACCCTTGACCCTTAACGATTGACCCTTAACCCTTAACCCTTAACCCTTAACCATTAACCCTTAACCATTAACCATTAACCCTTAACCCTTATAATTTGTCAATTGTTTCATTGTATGTTTTTCCAATAAATATAGATCTAAAATTTATAGATATAATTGGTATTGATTTGCCAATACCTATTCTTGAAAAAGCACTTCGATTTCGCAAAATAGTTGATCAAAACAATTACCTTGCTGCAAGATGGATTTTATATACACTTGCCCAACAAATTGGCATCAATCATTCCTTTGGAGATTTCTCAATTGAAAAAAACAAAAAGCCCTATCTATCGGGATTTCCATCTTTCAATATTTCACATTGTAACGGTTTAGTAGTTGTAGCCGTTTCTGATAACACCATTGGCGTTGATGTAGAAAATATAAACAGATTATTCCAATTGGAAAATTTTACACAAATATTCTCTTCCCAAGAAATTTCAGATATTGAAGCTTATGGTGCAAAAGCTTTTTTCCATTATTGGACAATCAAAGAAGCGGTACTTAAATGCACGGGCGAAGGGTTGGCAAAACTTTCTACATTACAACAAATCAATCAAAAAGGTGCAAATATTGTAACACACAATTACCAAGATTTCAATTTTGAAAGTTTTACAT
>CAMBYC010000094.1 GCA_945871875.1 Sphingobacterium thalpophilum | reverse complement strand
GAAATGCCAAAATTGGTTTTGTATGGGGATTTGTCTTTCGAAAAACGAACATCTCGATTGATTCTAAACAAACATTCTTTCGCTTCCAAATTTGCAATAGAAGGCTCAATTTCTCCAAACTCTTGAATTAGCTTAATGGTAAAGGTTTCTATATCTTTTTTTGCTATAAGATATTTATCCCGATTTTCATCAAACCAAGGTTTGTTGTTGTTTTCTGCTAAATCTTTTAAAAATTCTAATACCTTTTGCATAATTAAAAAGAGAAGTAGTTAGTTGTTAGTAGTTAGTTGTTAGTGAAAAAATACGAATTTTTATTTTAGTTTCAGGTTCTAATTTTTATTTTTATCGCGACTCAAAACCAATTCCTAATTCCTAATTCTCAATTCATTTTTATGTTTCCCCAATTCTCCCCGCTTCTTATTCTATAAATTGTCATCTCACTCACTTCATATTTTGCGGCAATCTGTTGAATAGTGATTTTCCGTTTTGGATTTGATAACATTTTTTTTATCGCTTTTACTTGGGTTGCATTTAATTTTAATCCTACCTTTCTATTTGCCTGAACTTTTTTATAAGCAATTTTTGCAGGTGACCCTTGTTGGTGTGCCGACATTTCACTTAAAGTTGACCATTTCAAATTGTTGATGTGATTGTCTAATTTATCGTGGTTGATATGAATTACATAAATATGTTTTGTTGAAGGTTTTTTTGAAAACAATTTTGCCACCTCACGATGAACATAAATCGTGCTTTTACTGCCAACAAGATGCAAATTCAAACTTTTATAACCTGTAGTAACAGAGCCTTTTAATATCTTACCGTCTTCAATTACATTTTTATCATAACTCGCCAATCTGCCAAAATCTGAGACAGCATACTTTTTTCTAAGCCCCTCGGCTCCCTGCAATCTGATTTTTTTCCATTGCTCCTCTGGTATAATTTCGAGCATCAGTATTAATTTTTATTCTATCTAAATTAATACTGATGATACCTTTATTCAATGATATCAATTACGTTTTAAAGTATTAACAGAATAGAAACAAATTAATGACACTTCAAATTATTGCACGATTTACGATTTGCCATTTACCAATTCGAGAAATTCATTCTCAGAAAGAACTCTAATGCTTGCTATTTTTTTTGCTTTCTCTAGTTTAGATCCCGCATCTTCACCAACCACCAAGAAATTTAATTTGCTGCTTACCCCCCCAAGAATTTTCCCTCCTTTAGCTTCAGCCATCAATTCAGCTTCATTGCGCTTCAAAGTTGGTAATGTTCCGGTAAATAAAAAGGTTAACCCTTGTAAGGAACCATCTTCTTGAGCTTCCTGTTGGATGTTTTTTAGATTTACCCCTATTTTTTCTAATTCTTTAAGCATCTCAATATTATCGGGTTGGCGGAAATATTGAAAAATACTTTCCGCCACTTTTACACCTACGTCTTCCAATACTTTTAGTTGTTCTATTGAATATTCACAAAAATCAAGTAGATGGTTTACGCTTTTAGCCAACACTTTCGCGGTTGTCTCCCCAACATATCTTATACCCAATGCATTTATTAATCTATATAAAGGTTGATTTTTAGAATTCTCAATGGCTTCGCTTAGCTTTTGAATTGATTTTTCTCCAAAACCTTCCATTTGTTTGATGCTTTCAAACGGAAGTTGGTAAATGCCAGGAACTGTTGTCAACAATCCGAGTTCAAAGAATTTACGGATATTGGCTTCGCCCAAACCTCGAATATCCATTGCGTCTTTACTGGTAAAATGTATAATTCGTTCTGTAATTTGAACCGAACATTGTGCATTTGGACAACGCCAAACAGCTTCTTCCTCCGGTTTAACGAGCGCCGTTCCGCAAGCTGGACAAACAGTAGGAAATTGAATTTCCGTTTCAGTACCCGTTCTAGCATCTGTAAGTGCCTTAACAATATAAGGAATAACATCACCCGCCCTTTCAACCAGCACCATATCGCCTATTTTTATATCACGTTCTCTTATAAATTCTTGATTGTGCAAGGAAATAGAAGAAACAGAAACCCCGCCAATAGCAACTGGTTCAATTTTGGCTACTGGAGTAATGCTGCCCGTTCTCCCAATCTGAAATTCAACAGCTTTCAGGCGACTAGTAGCTTGTCGTGCTTTAAATTTATACGCAATTGCCCAACGAGGGTGGTGGGTTGTCATACCTAATTTATCTTGCAAAGCAATATCGTTAACCTTAATTACCATTCCGTCAATTTCATAAGGGAGATTGTCGCGTTTGGCTTCGTAATCTTTACAATATTCAATAACTTCTTCAATATTATTGCAAATTTTCTTTTCTTTAACGGGACTACGGAAACCAAGATTCCAAAGCATTTGTAGGCCTCCGGAGTGGGTTGAAAGATTTTCAGGTACAGCTTTATTTTCTTCAGGAAGGATATAACTAATATGGTATAAAAATGCTTCGAGGTTGCGTTGTGCCACTTCTCGGGGGTCTTTAATTCTTAAACTTCCAGAAGCTGCATTTCTAGGGTTTGCAAGTGGCGGGAGGTTTTGAGAAAGCAATCCCTCATTGTATTTTACAAAATTGGCTTT
The DNA here is from genome assembly GCA_945871875.1 of Sphingobacterium thalpophilum. Taxonomy (GTDB): domain Bacteria; phylum Bacteroidota; class Bacteroidia; order Chitinophagales; family Chitinophagaceae; genus Pollutibacter. The sequence goes on along the minus strand of CAMBYC010000094.1, from coordinate 8,953 downwards.
GTTCATCAATACTTCACCACGAATTTCAATTTGCTTAATGCCAAATGAAGAAAATTTAGCAGTTAAAGGAATGGATTTGATTTGCTTAAGGTTGATTGTAATTTCGTCGCCAGCAACTCCATCTCCTCGAGTTGCTCCACGATCAAATAAATCGTTTTCATAAATGATAGAAATGCTAGCTCCATCAAATTTGGGTTCTACGCAATACGTTAAGGCGGGCAGCCCCGATTGTTCTAAGGCTTTTCGGTTAAAATCTAGCAAATCTTCAGCATTGTAAGAATTTTCTAAAGACAGCATCGGCACCAAATGTTGAACGGTAGTAAAAGAAGCCGTCAAACCTTTTGCAACCCGTTGAGTAGGAGAATCTTTAGTAATAAGTTCTGGATTAGCTTTTTCAATAAGATCTAAACTCCTAAATAAAGAATCGTATTCGGTATCAGAAAGCAGCGGATCATTCTCTATATAATACCTATATTCATGAAAACGAAGCACTTTTCTTAAATCTGCAATATTCGATTTTAAAAAATCATCGTCTTTTAGCTTCGATGAAAAAGAATCAGTAAGTCGCTGTAATTCAATATTTGTGGTTGTATTGTACATTTTTCTTGTGTTGGGCTTAAATTTACTGATAACGAGTAAAAATCTGTAAAAAAAGGCGAAAGTAATTTTTGATTTAGTGATTAAATTTGAAATTTTGGGAAATTATTATAAATTTTATTATAATTACAATCAACAATAGTGTAGTAAGATGTCAATAATCAACTCTGAACCAAACATAAATACATCAAAAGTAGATATTAGCAAATATTTTGGGTTTGCTGTTTCTGTAGATTGTGTAATTTTTGGATACGATAAACAAGCTTTAAAGGTGTTATTGATTAAAAGCGATTTGCCACAATTTAGGGATGAGTTGTCTTTATTGGGCGATTTGGTAAAAACCGATGAAGATATAGATGCTGCATCATATAGGGTGTTGTATAATAGAACGGGTTTGAAAGATGTTTATTTAGAGCAAGTAAAAACATTTAGTGAGTTAGGGCGTCATCCTGCTGGGAGAGTTTTAACTGTTGCCTTTTATGCTTTAATCAATGTAAAAGATCATCAATTAAAATTTGTTGATAATGAATTGCATTGGCACGATGTAAAAGAAATCAAAAATCTTGCATTTGATCATAAAATTATATTTGACAGTTGTTTAGACAGGTTAAAGAAAAAAGTACAGGAAGAACCGATTATTTTTAACTTATTGGAAAACAAGTTTTCGCTGCGTGATTTACAAAACTTGTATGAAACCATATTAGATGTAAGTTTAGACAGGAGAAATTTCAGGAAAAAACTCTTTGCAACAGGCTTTTTAAACGACATCAATCAGATGGAGCAAAATGTTCCACACCGTCCGGGTAAATTGTACACTTTTAACCACATTCAATATGCTGAAGTCAAAAAAGAGATATTTGTAGGCATTAATTTCTGAGAAATATCCGAAAAATCACATCAATTTTGGTTAGAAATTATAGTAAGATTTCTCAAAAATCACAAAAAAATATTTTTATTTTTCGTTTGGCATTAAAATTATATATCAATAATTAACTTAATATTTTGATAATATAAGAAATTTTAACAAGCGGTTATTCATAATTGCATATTGTTAAAAAATGTAAAAGGTTTTAGTAACAATCAATAGAACATATTAAAGTAAAATGCAATATGAATACAAAAAGAATAAATTAAATAAATTTAATGTTAAATTTTTCGTTTATGTAAAAAATACATAAATTAGCTTGTACAAAATTAAATACTGTTTATGACCCAAAAACGATTACTGCCAGTAATCACACTATTTATGTTACTGGCAATTCAGACATTTGCCCAACAAAAAGCCATTTCTGGTAAGGTTTCAGACAATACTGGTGCGCCAGTTTCAGGAGCAACCGTATCAGTTAAGGGTACCAATCAAGCTACACAGACAAGTGCAGATGGTACGTACAAATTAAATGTAGCTGCAACTGCGAAAACTTTGGTTTTTTCGGCTGTAGGATACAAATCAGTAGAGAAGGCGATATCTGGAACTATGATGGATGCGTCATTAGAGGTTTCTCAATCCAACTTAAATGAGGTTGTGGTTGTAGGATACGGAACTAGAAAGGTTAAGGATTTAACTGGATCTGTAGTTTCATTAACAGAGAAAAACTTCAACAAAGGGGTTATTTCTTCTCCTGAGCAATTGTTGCAAGGTAGAACTGCTGGTGTAACTGTAACTACTGCAAGTGGTGAACCAGGAGCAGGTGTGAGCATTAACATTCGTGGTACAGCTTCAGTAAGAAGCAGTAACAATCCATTGTTTGTTGTTGACGGAGTTCCATTAGATGGTGGCGGTACAACAGGTGGCGGTATCTTCATTGAAGGTAACTCTAGTGCTAAAAATCCACTTTCTTTCATCAATCCAAACGACATTGAAAGCATCTCTATCTTAAAAGATGCGTCTTCAGCTGCTATTTATGGAGCACGTGGTGCTAATGGTGTTGTAATCATTACTACTAAAAGCGGAAAAGGGAAAGGTGGATTCAACTTCAGTATGAATTCTGCATTATCTAGAACTGCAAAGCGTTATGATGTAGCTGGTGCACAAGAGTTTATTTATGGTGTTAAACAAGCTGTAATTGCTTCTGGAGTTCCAGCAGCAGATGTAAACGTTAGTTCTTTGGATAAGGGATATGACACAGATTGGCAGGATCAAATCTTCCAAACTGGAGTATCTCAAAATTATAACTTGTCTTGGGGTTTTGCTAAAAAAGGAACTGCTCTTCGTTTGAGCGGATCTTACGATAACCAACAAGGTATTGTTAAAACTACTGATTTAAAGAGAGCAACTTTAAGAGCTAATTTGAATCAACAAGTTACTGACAAATTGAAATTTGATGCAACTTTCAACTATTCAAACATCAGAAACCAGTACGCTGCAATTACAAACAATGCAGGTTACCAAGGTAGTTTGATTGGTGCAGCTATTTCTTTTAACCCAACATTCCCAGTTTATAATGCTGATGGAACTTTCTTTGATAATGCAGACAACAACAGAAACCCTGTTGAAATCTTGAATTATTATAAAGACAACGATGCTATCAACAGAATTTTAACAAATTTGAGTGGTACATACAAAGTAACAAAGAACCTAAACTACAAATTGACTTTTGGATATGATCAATCTAAAAGTGAGCGTTTAGGATTTGCAGATCCACGTGTTCATGGTTCTTTGAACTCTGGAAACATTTTTGTTAGAGGTAAAGAATACAAACAAGGAAATGGAAGTGGTATCATCAACAACGGACGTGCTTCACAACAATTCCTTGAATTGAATTCAATGTTGCTTGAGCATACATTAACTTATGATAAAACTTTCAACAATGGAAGTGTTATCAATGCTTTTGGTGGTTTCTCTTACCAAAAAACTAGCACTTACTATAATGCTAACCAACGCTACGGTTTAGCAAGTGCTACTGCAATGGAAACGAATATCGATAATTATAAGTACAAAACCGATACTTATGGAGATTCTAGCCGTTATGAGTTACAATCTTTCTTTGGTCGTGTAAACTATACTATTAAAGATAAATACTTTGTTACTGGTACATTTAGAAGAGACGGATCATCTAAATTTGCAAAAGGCAACAAGTATGGTAATTTCCCGGCATTGGCTGCAAAATGGAGAGTAAGTGATGAGTCTTTCTTTAATGGAGTTTTAAGCAAAGTGTTTAGCGATTTCAACGTTCGTGTAAACTGGGGTATTACTGGTAACCAAGAGTTTCCTCCATATTCTTCGTTGGCCATTCAACAAGCACAATACAATGGTGCCAATTCTATACTAACAAACTCAAATCCTAATTTGAAATGGGAATCTACCACTACACAAGGTATTGGTTTAGATTTTGCAATTGCAAGTGGAAGATTGAAAGGTAATATTGATTATTTCCATAAATCAACTAAAGATTTGTTGTTTTTGGCTTCTTATCCTCAACCTGCAGCTTCTGCAAACAGATGGGTTAACTTGCCAGGAAATGTGATCAACAAAGGTTTGGAAATTGGGTTGGACTTTGGTGCAGTTAAATCTACTTCAAGTAATTTCTCTTGGGATATCAATTACAACATGACTTTCTTTAACAATAAAGTAACCAATTTTGGTCAGAACGTAGTGAACACAGGTGAAGTAAGTGGACAAGGTTTATCTGGTGCATTTGCTCAAACCATTGTAAACGGTTATCCATTGTTTACCTTTAAAATGCCTGTTTTCAATCGCTTTGATGCCGATGGAAACGCGGTATATGCAAATGGATCACAAGATCAATTGTTGGGAACTGCATTGCCTAAATTTACTGCTGGTTTAACCAACAGCTTTACTTATAAAAATTGGAATGCCAGCATATTTATGAATGCGGTAACTGGTTTCTATATTTATAATAACACTGGTAACGCATTGTTTTTGAAAGGTAGTTTGAAAACTGCTCACAACGTAACTAGAGATGTAATTAACAGTATTGAAAGTCCAATTAATCCGGGTTCTGTATCTACAAGATTCCTAGAAAAAGGTGATTTCTTAAGATTGGCAAACGCTAACTTAGGTTATACCTTTAAATTGAAAAACAATACTATCAAAACATTGAATGTTGCATTGTCTGGACAAAACTTGGCATTGTTTACAAATTATTCTGGATTAGATCCTGAAGTTGATGTGAATAAGCAAATTAACGGTGTTCCTTCTAAAGGATTTGACTATACTGCATATCCTAGAGCAAGAACAGTTACTTTGGGTGTAAATCTTGGTTTCTAAGCTATTAAAATTAAAAAAGAATGAAAAATAATTTATCAAAACTAAGACTGGCTATTGCTGTTATAGCATTTTTGGCCCTTGGTATGTCATCCTGCTCTAAATTGGATGAAAAGCTATTCGGATCTAAATCAGAAGTTACCGGTGCTGCTGGAACTTCAACTGCTGACTTAAAGGGAGTTTACAATCAATTGAATCAATTGAGCGGACAAGCAAACTGGTTTGCTCTGTGTGAGCATACAACTGATGAGTTGTTAGGCCCTACACGTGGAACAGACTGGGACGACTTCGGAACATGGCGTAAATTGCACCTTCACGCTTGGGACGGTGCTCACAACCAATTGTACGATACTTGGAATGGTTTGAACGGTGCTTTATTTCAAGCTACTTTGGTAGCTGAAAAAGGAACTGGAACTGCAAAAGCAGAAGGTCAATTCTTAAGAGCATTTTTTGCTTACATGGTTTGTGATCTATATGGTCAGGTTCCTTATCGTTCTGCAATTGCTGGTCCAGATGATATTCCAAAAGTATATACTCGTAAAGAAGCTGTTGATTTCATTTTAGCTGACTTGGATGCTGCTATTGCTGCATTGCCTAGTTATGCTGTAGCAAAAGACAAGAATGTGGCAACTAAACAAGCTGCACAGTTCTTGAAAATGAAGGTATTGTTGAACAAAGCGGTTTTCACTCAAGATCCTACAAAACCAGCTGGACCTTTTACTTTCAATGCTGCTGATATGAACACCATCATTGGATTGGCTGATGCTATTGCTGCATCAACTAAATTTAGTGTTACACCATACTATTGGGATAACTTTAAATGGGATAACGGTACAAAATCTACTGAAATTATCTTCTCAAGAGCTAATGCTGATGGTATCAACGTAGTTTGGGCTACAAATATGGGCTTTCACTATAACCAGTCTCCTGGTGGATGGAATGGTTTCACTACAATCGCAGATTTCTACGATTCTTTCGAAGATTCAGACAAGCGTAAAGGTGATGCAATCCCTGGCTATACTGATAAAGTGGGTAACAGAGCAGGTTTCTTGGTTGGTTTACAACAAGGTCCTTCTGGTCAGCGTGTTGGAAATCCATTGGTTAACTTGAAAGATAGAAGTGGATCTCCATTAAACTTCACTCGCGACGTAAGTTTATTCTATTCTACAGAAACCAAAGGTATCCGTACTGTAAAATATCCTCTAGATCCTTCTACTATTAATGACGGTGGTTGGGGAAGTGCTAACGAGTTTGTATTCTTCCGTTATGCAGATGTATTGTTGATGAAAGCTGAAGCAATTTTAAGAGGTGGAACTCCAACTGGCGGTCAAACTGCTCTTTCTATTGTGAATGGTATCAGAACTACAAGAGGTGCTTCTACTTTAGCTAGCGTGAACCTTACTACTATGCTTGCTGAGCGTGGACGTGAATTGTATTTGGAAGGTTGGAGAAGAAACGACATGGTTCGTTTTGAGAAATTCAACGATCCAGTTGACCAACGTGCTAGCAAATCAGATGCTTCTAAAGTAGTATTTGCTATTCCTGTTCAAGCGGTTTCTACTAACCCTAACTTGAAGCAAAACTTCGGTTACTAATATTAGATTTTAATCTTTATAGAAAGTGGCTGTATCGAAAGATGCAGCCACTTTTTTGTTTTATTATTTAACCCAGGTTACGCAATAAAAGTAAAAAGCAAATTTTGTGGCTAAAGCCGTTTCAAAAAGACTCAATAACCCCCAGCTATATCAATTATGATTTAGGAATTAGGAATCAAGTTATAAATTCCAAAATCTTAATTCCTAATTCTAAATTGATATAGCTGGGGGTTTATGAATATTAAAGATTTGCTTTAGCCAAAAATTTGAACAAATACTTCTAATGCGGAATTTGAGTTAATCTTATCCCAAACCCGCATTTTTTTGTAAATTTACGTATGCTCAAACATTGCTTAGCACTCATCTTCTGTTGCACCATTGTAGCTTCCTGCAACAAAAAAACTGAGAATCCTTTATTTCAACAAATAGAAAATTCAGGCATCAAATTCCAAAACAACATATCCGACCAAAAGGATATGAATATCTTCAAATACCGCAATTTCTACAATGGCGGAGGTGTGGGTATTGGTGATATCAATAACGACGGACTTCCCGATGTGTTTTTTACTGCCAACATGGGCAATAACGCTCTATTCCTAAATAAAGGCAACTTTCAATTTGATGACATTTCTTCTAAAGCTGGATTCGGACCTAAAGATCAATGGAGCACCGGTGTTACCATGGTTGACATCAACCACGATGGTTGGTTAGATATTTATGTTTGCAATGCGGGCCACCTCATGAACCCCGAACTTCGTAAAAACCAATTGTTCATCAACAACCACAACAATACTTTCACCGACAGTGCTGCAGCTTACGGACTCGACAACAATGGTTATTCTACCCACGCCTCATTTTTTGATTACGATATGGACGGCGATCTAGATTGTTTCATCGTTAACAATAGCCCCATACCCGTTAACACCCTAAATTACATGAATGCCCGTGATGTGAGGGCAGAAAACTCTCCCGTTGCAGATTTCCTTAAAGGCGGTGGAGATCATCTTTACCGCAACGACAACAACAAATTTGTGGAAGTCTCTGAACAAGCCGGAATCCACGGATCACTTATCAGTTTTGGTCTAGGTGTTACCATTGGCGATGTAAACAATGACGGCTGGCCTGATGTATATGTTTCTAACGATTTCTTTGAACGTGATTATTTGTACATCAACCAAAAAAACGGAACTTTTAAAGACGATTTGGAACATTGTATCGCCCACAACAGCATTGCAGCCATGGGAACGGATATGGCTGATGTCAACAACGATGGATTCCCAGATATTTTTACCACCGAAATGTTGCCTGATGACGATTATCGCCTGAAATCTACCACAGCTTTCGAAAGCATCGACGTATTTAGATTGAAACAAAACTCCGGTTTTCATCAGCAGTTTATGCAAAATTCATTGCTATTAAATAACGCAAATGGTAAGTTTAAAGAAATTGCTCATTTTGCCGGCGTTCAAGCTAGCGATTGGAGCTGGGGCGAATTGATGTTTGACGCCGATAACGACGGCTACACCGATATTTATGTTTGTAATGGTATCTTGAAAGACTTAACCAATCAAGATTTTATCGATTTCTTTGCAAACTTCACCATTCAAAAAATGGTGATGACAGGTAAAAAAGAAGAGATAAAAGACATCATCGACAAAATGCCTTCGCAGCCGATACCCAATAAAATGTTCCAAAACCAAGGCAACCTTCGGTTCAACGAAACCGCAAAAGCTTGGGGCTTAGGTAAACCTTCTTTTTCAAACGGTGCCGCTTATAGCGACCTAGATAACGACGGCGACCTTGATCTTGTAATCAATAACCTCAACCAACCCGCATTTGTATTTAAAAACAATTGTCGCGAACAACTGAAAAACCACTTCATCGGATTCAATATCAAAGGTTTAGGAAACAACAGCTTTGCTGTTGGAACAAAAATTAAAGTGTTCGCCAACAACCAAATTTTCTCTAAAGACATTATCCCTGCTCGCGGCTTTCAATCTTCCATAGATTATACCCAAATTATTGGTCTCGGGAAATCGACAAAAATTGATTCAGTTCAAATCCTTTGGTCCAATCTAACTCAATCTGTTTTTGCTCCATCTAAAATAGATTCTGTTTACACCATTCAACAAGGAAATATTGCAGCAGTTCCATTTAAAATTTCTTCATCAACCTCAAAACCTGTTTTTATCGAAGTTGCCCAGAACTTCGATAAACACCAGGAAAACGAACACATAGATTTTTATGCAGAGCGAATGCTTCCTCGATTGCTTTCAAGGGAAGGTCCAGCAACCGCCACCGCAGATATCAACGGCGATGGCAAACTAGATTTATTCATTGGAGCAGCAAAAGATTTAGGTGGACAAATCTATATTCAATTAGCCAATGGCAGTTTTAGTAAAAAGCTTCAACCCGCATTTGAAACTTTTCGAAATCGAGAAGACGTTACAGCCAGTTTCTTTGATGCAGATAATGATGGAGATTCCGATTTGTTTATCGGATCTGGAGGAAATGATCGCTTAAATTCTGAAGGAGC
>CAMBYC010000093.1 GCA_945871875.1 Sphingobacterium thalpophilum | reverse complement strand
CCTAACGCTCTTTTAAAGTTTTATTAATGGTTTCTACCAAACCATCTGTAACTAAATCATGCCCCAACTGCCAAAACATGATGCCACCTAACTTTTTTTGCAACACATATTTGGTTTTTTCTTTTATAGATCTTTTGTCATCAAAAGTTGCATAAGACTTTTCTGTAGCATTATAAGCAAAAGGGGCTTTAGCAATACTATCCCAATACTTAATGTAACCGGCACTTTCTGAAATTCGTTTAGGGAAATCACTGTAACCGATAAAATATTTGAATTTTCCTGATTGGTACAATCCATTGTTTATTGATGAAACTCCTACCCAAGTGCGTGCATAAAAAGCTGCTCCAATAATTAGTTTTTTAGAAGGAATACCAGAATTCAATAAATATTCAACACAATTGTTTGTAGATTCTTTTTGTGTAGGCGTGCTGTATAAAGGGGTATGGTGACCTGTTACAGTTGCAAAACCACTCACCAAATCATAGGTCATAAGGTTTACATAATTCACATTTGGTATTACTGCTTTCCAATCAACTGCTTCTTCTAAAAATTTCTGAAACCCTCCTGCAGCAAAAGTAATCGTATGCTTTTTCCCTAAAGTTTTTCTTAAAGTTTTAATGAGTTCTGTAAAGTTATCTTTATCTTCTTTTGCAAATTTATGTCCCGGATAACCTTCAATACTCGGGTATTCCCAATCCAAATCAATGCCGTCAGAACCGAAATAATCTGTAAGTTCTTTTACAGAAGTTGCAAAGGTATTTCTTCCATTTACTGTGCTGAAAGCTTCCGAGCAAGGGGCACATCCTCCCCATCCACCAAGCGACAACAATACTTTTAGGTGCTTGTTTTGTTTTTTCATAGCCACCATTTTCTGAACCAGCAGCGTATCTTTTTTACTATTCAGTTTTAAAACATTCCCGTTCAAATGCCCAAAGCAATAAATGATATGTGTAAAAGTATTTGCATTAAAAGAATCTAATGCAGCTAAGTTTCCCGAATAATAAGCAATTACAGCTTTTTTTTGTGCTATTGTTTGTTGACTAATTGTAAAAAAACAAAACAAAAATATCAAGGAGCTATTTATTATGTATTTCATGTGCTGATTTTCTATTTTAATTAATAGTCTAATTTAAACAAATTATTACTTGAGTTTATCTTAGGTAGTAAATATATAATTCGAAAGCCATTTTTTTGATAAAAAAATAAGTGTTAGTAACCGTTATTTTTATTTTTTTCTGTTTGGATGTTATCAATTTATTATTCAATTGCAATCATTAGATTAACAAAGTGTTTCTTGGTTTTATAAACTTAAAAATGAAATAGTTTGTACTCAAATTGATTATTTATGAAGTTTTGTGCCAATCGATTTTTAAGTTTATACCTAAGAGTAACCGTATTTTGTTTATTGCTTATAAGTGTAGCAACCGCTCAAAATCCTAATCAAACTTACAAGCTAATTCACAATGAAAGTTTTGTAGTAGTAAAAAATTATTACTTTTTAAATCTGCTGCAATCTCTTCCTGAAGCTACTTCTTTCCTCAAAAAGGACACTTTATTGCAAAGAATAGCCATTTCAAAGTTTGATTCTCTTCGAGCAATAGTTAAGACCAACGATAAAGATATTGCTGGAATGCTTCAAGGTCTAATGTTCTCAGCATCTGAAATAAAAGAAGTGTCTGATTATTTTACTAAAATATATGCTCCAACCAATTTTTGGGGAAAAATTGTACAACAACATTTAATACCTTCTGGCTGCTATTATTCTTATCAAACGCTTACTCCAGTTGAACTTCTTGTTAAAGCTTGGGAACAAGATGCAAATGGAATCAATTTTTGTTTGTCTGTTTATGCCGGTGGAAAAAAACCTAATTACCCGTTGATAGACTCTGCTAGTATAATTTCTTATACTAAAACGGGTCTGGTTTCTCCATATTATGCTTCTACATTGCACAACATTTCATATTTAATTGCACAACAATTTGCTGAAAATAAACCTCAATTCTTTTCTATTCCTTTAGCTGCTGCGGTTGATTTTATCGATTTTAACGAACGTGACCAAGCTGCAGATGATGAACCTATGGAGAATAGTATCAATCGTTTGGCAGCTGAAAAGGTTAAACTTATTGATTGGAAAAAGTTTCCTTACACAGTTATTTTAGTTCCAGGGGCTGGTCCTGATGATCCTGCAATGCCTCTAAGTGCGGAAGGCATGATTAGATGTCGCCTTGCTGCTATCGAATATAAAAAAGGACTTGCTCCTTTTATTGTTGTATCTGGCGGTAAAGTGCATCCTTACAAAACAAAATACAACGAGGCTACAGAAATGCAAAAGTATTTAGTCAATAAACTAGGTATTCCTGCATCGGCTGTTATTCAAGATCCTCATGCTCGCCATACTACCACCAATATGCGCAATACCATTCGCATGATGTTCAGATACGGTATGCCTTGGAACAAACCAGGAATTACTTGTACTACCCGTGGACAAAGTGCGATGATAGAGAAAACCCTTATCGCCCGTTGCCAAAAAGAATTGAATACCATTCCTTATGCGGTGGGTAAAAGGCTATCTGAAACTCTAGTAGAATTTATCCCTTTATATGCCTCTTTACAGATTAACCCATTAGAGCCAATAGATCCATAGTAATCAAAATAATAATCTCATTATCTTAATATGAAAGCAATACTAATTTTAGTTATTGGTTTAGCAATTTATGCTCAAACTACAGCTCAATCCAATGTACAAATGTCGATTGTAAAATCATACAATGTAGATTCATTGGGTGCGGGTCAAGGCGTTTCTAACCAAAACGATACTTTATACATTTATGGCGATCGTGAAGTGGGTATGATTAGAGTTTATAAACCTGTTAAAGACAGTCTTATATATTTAAAGAAGGAAATCAAACTTACTGTCAATGATAGTGATGTCATCAACCACCCTACAGGCATTGCAAAACATGATAAATTACCGGTGTTTATTGGAAATAGCATTCGTCTAAATAAAGAAGGTACATTATGGAAGGCGGTTATCTACAATGTGAATTGGAATGGACTTTTAAAAACCGGGAAATTAGACAACAATCTAATCAATACAATTGATGATGACACTTGTATTCAGGGAACGCGTCCAGAATATGTGCAATTGGGCAAGAAATGGTATGTAGCAACTGCAGATTATGGCAACAAGAACAACCAAGTGAGGTTGTATGATCCCAATAAGTTAGCGAATTGCAAAAAAACTTCTGAAGCAGGAGTGTTGTATAAAAGCTTTAGTTGTTCCCCTTGGGTACAAAACCTTTTTTGGATCAATGAAAGTAAGATAATTGTACTTATTCAAAACCAGATAGAGGGTAGAAAATGGAGATTTACTTTTTTAGATTTTGAAGCTTCTGTAGCTGCAGGAGTTGAAAAAGTAATCAAGCAAATCGATATAGAGCGTGGAGATGAGCTCGAGGGATTTGTATTTATGAAAGACAGAAAAGAGGGTTTTGCAGTAACCTCATCAAGAAATAACAATGTAAATGCTATAAAAATAGCTTGGTAATTTTTTTATTAAACCAGAATCAACAATGAAATCGAACAATTTGTTAATGAGAAAGAAGGTGATAGTCATGCTTATGGCAGCCTTCACGTTAGTGCAAATGGCTTTTGCACAAACCACAACTACCGGAACGGTATTAGGAGCTGCCAATGAGCCATTGGCAAATGTAACTGTACAGAACAAGCAGAAATCAGTGATCACAGATGCAGCAGGTAAATTCAGTATTGCTGCCGTAAATGGTGATGTATTGGTTTTTTCTGCAGTAGGGTATGAATCTACGTCAGTAAAATTCAATGGTGTTGCAATTAAAGTACAATTGAGAGAAGCCATCAAAACCCTTGATGAAATCGTTTCAATTGGTTACCAAAAAGTTAGAAAATCAGACATTACTGGTGCAATTGCTAGCGTGAAAGCAAAAGAAATGAATTTGTCAACTCCAACTTTGAGCCAAGCTTTGGTTGGAAAGGTTGCTGGTGTACAAATTTCTCAAGTGAGTGGTGCACCTTATTCAGGCACTAAAATCCGTGTTCGTGGAACAGGTTCTATCAACGCGAGTTCTGAGCCTTTGTATGTAATTGACGGTTATGCTATCGGTGGAAACATCAGTCAGGGGCAAGGTAACGGTGGAAACTCAACAGGTGGTTACAATCCAGCTACTTCTGGAAACGATATTTTCATCAATCCTGATGATATTGAGTCTGTTGAAATTTTGAAAGATGCGGCATCTGCGGCTATCTATGGTTCAAGAGCTTCTGCTGGTGTTGTTTTGATTACAACTAAGAGAGGTAAGCAAGGAAAAGGAAAATTAGAATACAGTTATCAATATAGTAGTCAAGATTTGGCAAAGAAAGTAGATCTGCTTGATGCCAATCAGTTTACTGAATTGTTTATTGAAGGTAGAAATGGTAACTATAAAGACATCTTATTGTCTAAGAACATTACTTGGAGTGATGCATTTTATTCAGATGACAATGCTACAAGAATTGTAAAAGCCGGACAAACAGCTCAGGGTTGTTCAGTATGTATCATCAAAGATTTGTATGATTTTACCGCACAGAAAATGATTGCACCAAAATACAATACCGATTGGCAAGATGTTTTGTACAACAAAGCAGCTGTTCAACGCCATAATTTGTCATTTTCTGGTGGAACAAACAATACAAAGTATTTAATCAGCGGTGGATATTTAGATCAACCGGGTATTTTGAACAGTACTTTCCAAAAGCGTATCAATTTCAGGGCTAATATCGATGCAGATGTTACAGATAAATTGAAAACAAGTGCTTCTGTATTTGTAACCAACACAAAAAACAGAGAAGTACAAGAAGGACGATTCAATCAAGGTCCAATTTTAGGAGCATTGGTTTACATGCCAATTTTCCCTGCTTATAATGCAGATGGAACATTGGCTTTGTCAAATATTAATTCTGCAGCCCAAACTGATGGCTTTGGTTATGCTTTCCAAGGAATTGAAAATCCTTTGGCATTGGCACAACGCGTTAAAATCTTTCGCAATGGAACCAGGGCAACTTTTGGAGCTTCAGCTAGTTATGAAGTAATTCCAAATTTGATTGCAAAAATCAATATTGGTGGAGAGCATTATTCTGAAAAGTATGAATATTTTTATCCAACCAATTTGAGTAATGGTATCAACCCTGCTGGATCACCACAATCAATTTTGGCAGCAAATTCTTCAGCACAGTTTTTAAATACACAAGATTTGTTGGCTGAATACACTTTAAACTACCACAAGCAATACAAGAAAAATGTTTTGGATGTTGTAGGAGGATATAGTGCTCAACAAACAAATTTGGATGTTTTATCGGTAGCAGCAAAGAATTATACCAACAATTTAGTTCCAGAAATTACTGCCGGTGGTTCTGTTGCAGGTGATTTTTACAGGTTGGGAAATACTGGTAAATCAACAACAACATTGATTTCTTATTTAGCCAGAGGTGTATATAGTTTTGATAAGAAATATTTCTTAACAGGATCTTTTCGTTCTGATGCATCTTCAAGATTTGGACCACAAAATCGTTGGGGTAATTTTGGATCGGTTTCTGCAGGATGGTTGGTTTCAAACGAATCATTCTACAAGCAATTGTTGGGCAAGGGATCTAGCCTTAAGTTAAGAGCAAGTTGGGGTTTAACTGGTAACAACAATATCGGTAATTATCGTTATGAGCAAAACTTAACAGGTGCTAGTGGTAACGTAGTAGGAAGTACAGTTACCAATGCCACTTGGGCAGGTGGAATTGCTGATGGTAACTTAGGTTGGGAATCTACCGCACAATACAATTTTGGTGCAGATGCGGGTTTTTGGAACAACAGAGTTTCTTTAATGTTCAACTATTATTTGAGTCATTCTTACAACTTATTGTACAATCAAAGTATTTCTGCATTATCTGGAGCCACTTCAATTTTAACCAATTTGAAAAATTCAGATATCAGCAACAAAGGATTTGATTTACAGGTTGATATTAAGGCAATACAATCAAAAGATTTCAATTTCAGTTTTTCAGGAAATATCACTGCCAACAAGAACGAAGTAGTTAGTTTAGGTGGTGCAAGCGAAATTCAAATCAATGGTGCTGAACGTTCTTATATCACGCACGTTACTCGTGAAGGTTCTCCAGTAGGTTCTTTCTATGGAATAAAAGTTGCTGGTATGGTTAGAGAAAAAGATGTAGCTAACACTGTTGCAGATTTAGCGGTTTACAAAGCCAATGGCAATAAATTTCCGGCAGGTTATAAGTTGTTGGGTTTCCCAATTTCTACTTTTGCAACAACCCCAATGAGAGCTGGTGATTTGTATTTTGCAGATATCAATGGTGATGGATTGATTACAGATGCCGACAAACAAATAATTGGAAATCCTTATCCTAAGTTTTCTTATGGATTTGCTTTGAATTTCAATTATAAAATCTTTGATTTGAGTGCTTCTTTTAACGGATCTAAGGGCAACCAAATTATTGATGGTCAAGATTATTATATCCGTAACATGGAAGGTTCTGGTAACCAATATAGCATTGTTACTGAAAGATACCGTTCTGAAGCTAACCCAGGAAACGGTTACGAATATCGTGCATCAAGAGGTGGTTCTCAAAGTAACAGTACTCGTTTGTCTGATTATTATTTAAGAGAGGGTTCTTTCTTCCGTTGCACTAACCTAACTTTTAATGTTAATCTTAGCGGATTAGCTATTGTTAAGAAATTGCATATCAGTGGTTTGTCTTGGAATTCTTCTGTAGACAATGCTTTTACAGTTACAAAATACTTGGGTTATAATCCTGAAGTTGATTTCAACAACGGATCTAACTTAACACCAGGTGTAGATTATGGTAAATATCCTTTGATGCGTTCTTTCAATACAGGAATTAAAGTTCAGTTCTAATCATTATTTAAAGTTTAATAAGTTATGAAACATATATTAAGTTTACCGGCAATTCTCCTTTGTGGGGCATTGTTTACCGGATGTAAAAAAGATTTTATTGAGCAATCTAACCCTAATGCGGTTACGGTTGAAAATGCTTATGTTACTGAAACAGATATCACTACAGGCGTTCAAGGTGTTTATCAATCTTTAAGAAGCAGTAACTGTATCGGTGAAGGTGCTTCTTTGTGGACTGATGATCGTGCTGATGATATCAACACAACAGACAACCAATCTAACAATGGTGAGCCATTCCAATTCTCTGCATTCAACATTGTTGCTAGCAATAGTTATTTGTTAAGTCACTGGAATGCATTATATACTCCAATTTCTCGTGCAAACATTATCCTTTCTGTAATTGGTACTATACCTTTTGCAAGTGAGGATACTAGAAAGCAATACATCGCCGAAATGAAATTCATCCGGGCTTTGATGTATTACAATTTGGTTAAAGAATTTGGTGATGTACCGTTGGTAATTGAAAGACCAACAACTGCTGGACAAGTTGCAACATTAACTTTTAGAGAAAAGAAAGAAAAAGTTTACGATCAAATTATTACTGATTTAAAAGCTGTTGCAACAAGCAACTTGCCTGTTGTGCATACTGCTGCAAACAAAGGACGAGTTTCTTTACAAGCTGCAAATGCAATGTTGGGTAAGGTTTATCTTACTATGGCAACAAGTTTGGCTACAGGTAAAGCAGAGAACTTAAACAATGCTAAAACCTATTTATTGGCTTGTTTTAACCAAAAAACCTTTACCAATCTTTCTGATATTCCTTATGCAGATGTTTTTGATGTAACCAAGAAATCTACAAATGCTGAAATTATTTTTCAGATTGTGTATAAGCAAGGAGATGCAAACTATTCTTCTTCAATTGCAAGAAGTTTCCAAGCTAAAGGCGAAACCATCAACTCACAATTTGTTTCTCAAGGAAATGGTGGTTTGTTTACAAAAGATTTGTTGAAAGAATTTGAAACTGGTGATGTTCGTACTACACACTCTTTCAAATTTGCAGCAGCTACCAACGCTAACTTTATCACAAAATTCCGTGATGCAAGTGCTGGTGCCGGAACATTGGGTTATGGTGGTAACGATTGGATTGTTATTCGTTATGCTGATGTAATTTTAAATTTGGCTGAAGTGTTTCTGTGGTTAGGAGATAATGCTTCTGCAATTACTTACCTAGATATGGTTCGTGCAAGAGCTAAAATGCCGAACTATGCAACAATGCTTTTAGATGCTGCTTATGTGGCTAAATATCCAACTTTAAAATTGGCTATTTTACACGAACGTAGAGTTGAATTGGCTTTCGAACACCATCGTTGGCACGATTTAACCCGATTTTTTACACCTACAGAATTGGTTGCTTATTTCCAACAGAAAAGTCAAGCTGATTTTGACAATTCTCCGCTTACCAATATGACAACCAAGGATTTCTATTTCCCTATTCCTTATAAAGAATATATTTTAGATCCTGTTAAGATGTACCAGAATCCTGGGTATTAATCGGTTATCGATTAGTTTATAAAAAAGAAAGCCTCCAATATAATTGGGGGCTTTTTTTTTGTTGCCACGAATGCACGAATGATTTTGCCACGGATGCACGAATGATTTTAATCTTACAACTAACAACTAACTATTTACCACTTACCACTTACCACTTACTACTTACTACTTACTACTTATAACTCAATAAATCTTATCTTTACTTAATGAAAGCAGCAACAGTGCGAAATATTCGCCATATAAGTCTTCAAGAACTTAATGAGTTTTTTGAAAGCGTTGGGGAGCCAAAGTTTAGAGTAAAGCAAGTATGGGATTGGATTTGGTTAAAACATGCCCACACAATTGATGACATGACCAACCTGTCAAAAGATCTTCGAGCAAAATTAAAAGAACATTTTACATTAGATGCTTTATCCATTGATACCACTCAACTTAGTGAAGACGGGACATTAAAAACACGTTTCAAAACCTTTGACGGCCATAAGATTGAAGGGGTAATGATACCAACCGAAAACAGAATGACCGCTTGTGTGTCTTCACAAATTGGATGCAGTCTTACTTGTAAGTTTTGCGCCACAGGTTTTATGGATAGGGTTCGTAACTTAGAATTTGATGAAATTGTTGACCAAGTGGTTATGATAAATCAACAATCAGAAAAAATAAATGGAAAGAAACTCACCAACATTGTTTTTATGGGAATGGGTGAGCCATTGTTGAATTATAAGAATTTATTAAAAGCCGTTGAGCGAATCAGTTCTCCAGAGGGTTTGGGAATGAGTCCACGGAGGATTACGGTTTCTACCGCCGGCGTAGCAAAAATGATTCGCCAGCTTGGAGTAGATCAAGTGAAATTTAAATTAGCTGTTTCTTTGCATGCCGCAAACGACACTAAACGAAATGAAATCATGCCCATCAATGAAACCAATAATCTAAAAACATTGATTGAAGCATTAAATTATTTCTACAAACAAACCCGCAACGAAATCACTTTTGAATACATCTTGTTCCGAAATTTTAATGATTCATTACAAGATGCTGATGAATTGATTAAAATATATAGACAAGTGCCTGCAGATCTTGTTAATATAATCGAATACAATCCAATTGATTTTGCAAAATTTAGTAAGCCAGATGAAGAAAAAACTGAATCATTTATGGCTTACCTCGAAAAAAACAGAGTAAACGTAAGGCTTCGGAAAAGTCGTGGTAAAGATATTGATGCCGCTTGCGGACAATTGGCTAACAAGAACTAATTTTTAGTTATTAGTAATGGATTATAGTAAAATCTAATTATAAAATTGGTTTATTGAATTTTTGAGTTCAATCTTTACTATCGAAGGAGGTTGTAATTTAAACCAAGATTACACAATAAATAAAGTAATCACTTTTTTAAATTGAGTACAGCCATTTTATGATATAACTAAACCCCTAGCTAAAGCTAGGGGCAGTTCAGAGAAAGCAATTCAATTTTCTAATGCGTAACTTTTGATAATATTACTAAACCCCTAGCTAAAGCTAGGGGCAATTCAAAGAAAGTAATTCAATTTTCAAATGCTTAATTTACCACTTACTACTTCCCCCTTACCCCCTAATCTTACCAGTAATTAAACTTCTTATATCTGCCAATGCAATTCTCTCTTGCAACATAGTATCTCGATAACGAATGGTTACCGTTTGGTCTTCTTTGGTTTGATGATCAACAGTTATGCAGAATGGTGTACCTAAAGCGTCCATTCGACGATAACGTTTGCCGATACTGTCTTTCTCTTCATAAAAGCAATAAAAGTCTTCCCTACATTCTTTGATGATTTCTCTTGCAATATCGGGTAAACCATCTTTTTTGGTGAGGGGCAATACCGCCAACTTAATGGGAGCCAACTTCGCAGGAATTTTTAGCACCGTTCTGCTATCTTCACTTCCGTCTTCTTTGGTCCATTTTTCTTCAGTATATGAATTGCACAATGTCAACAAAAACATACGATCTAAACCGATTGAAGTTTCAATCACGTAAGGAACATAGTTTTGGTTGATTTCTGTATCGAAATATTGCATCTTTTTACCAGAATACTGTTGATGGCTTTTTAAATCGAAATCGGTGCGTGAGTGAATGCCTTCAACTTCTTTCCAACCTATTGGGAAATCAAATTCAATATCTACAGCTGCATCTGCGTAGTGAGCCAATTTGGTATGGTCGTGAAAGCGGTATGAAGTTTCAGGGAAACCTAACGAAAGGTGCCATTTCATTCGTTCTGCTTTCCAATATGAATACCATTCTTGTTGGGTGCCAGGACGAATAAAAAACTGCATTTCCATTTGTTCAAATTCGCGCATGCGGAAAATAAATTGGCGGGCAACAATTTCATTGCGGAATGCCTTTCCTACTTGTGCAATTCCAAATGGAATTTTCATTCGGGCAGTTTTCTGAACATTCAAGAAATTTACAAAAATACCTTGAGCTGTTTCTGGACGTAAATAGATTTGATCTGCATCTTCTGCAACACTACCCATTTGGGTAGAAAACATCAAATTAAACTGGCGCACATCTGTCCAGTTTACGGTTCCTCCTACTGGGCAAGGAATTTTTTCTGTATCAATTAATGATTTTAAAGCCTCAAGATCATTTTCAGCAAGGTATTTGTCCATCATTGCAAGCACATATTCTGCTTTTTCTTGCTTATCGTCTTTTTCAAGAATGTCTGCAAAACCTTCAATCAAATGATCTACACGGTAGCGTTTCTTGCTGTCTTTATTGTCAATCATCGGATCACTGAAATTGTCAATATGCCCAGAAGCCTTCCAAGTGGTAGGATGCATAAAGATTGCAGAATCAATTCCCACTATATTGTCGTGCATACGAGTCATTTCATTCCACCATGCATCACGAATATTGCGCTTCATTTCCGCACCCCAGGGTCCATAATCGTAAACTGCACTTAGTCCATCATATATCTCACTAGATTGAAAAACAAATCCATATTCTTTAGCGTGGGAAATAATTGCCTGAAACTTATTTTGATCATTGACTATCATAGGTTGCAAATATACGAAATGTCTTATAAGCTTTTGGGAATCTATGGGGCATATTATCGACAACAAACCTATTAAAAATATGATTTTAGTTACCTTATGTACTTTGTTTTCAATTGCTCATAAGTTTGGTGTTCATTCTTGTCCATTTTACGGGCAACTTTTAGTATTGATTGTAAGTTACCTCTTCTGGGTTCTTCAAAAATAAAAACCGAATCAAATTTTACATAATAAAGTTGAATGCCTTTGCATTGCGTTTTTGATTTGTATTCATAAATAAAATCGGGCAAACCTCTACTATTGCAATTGCAATCGAGAAAATTGTAAAGGGC
>CAMBYC010000092.1 GCA_945871875.1 Sphingobacterium thalpophilum | reverse complement strand
TATTGGTAGCACTTACTGCACGCATATCTATTTGTGCGTTGTATGGATTACCGATAAGGTTCCATCCACCCCATGCAGAACTCAATGTTGACACAGTGTGGGTACCCGTTTTCAAAGTTCCGCGGGTACGAAGCGTTGTTGCCGTTACTCCAGGAGTACTGCTGTTAAGGTTAATTCCACGGTCGCCACGTATTAAGATTCTATAAGCGTCGCCAGCGGTAAGTGTACCTGAAGTATTGGCTACTGCCGCCCATGCTTGACTCGCATTATTTAAAGAGAATATTGATGGATTATTGGTTCCTGAGGCATCAAATCCATTGGTGTTGCCACCGGTACCGGTAATTTGAGTACCATAGCCTGCTGTTGGATTTGTTGCGGTACCTGCTGCAAATGGATAACCTGCTGTAGTTCCGGCAGTTGCATTCTCCATCCAGTTGAATTTCATGCTACCAGTGGTGGTGGCAGAAGCACTGATGAATCGGTAAGCCCTATTGGTGGCGGGGAAGTAGCGCTCTACTACCACATTTGATGCATTGCTCAATGTGCCTTGCATTCTACCCAATTGTGCTGTTCCCGTTGCATCTGATTTGAAGGTAACTTCTTTGCTACCAAAATCTACCGTTGCCCCAGAGGCTACACTCAATGATTTTCCAGCATTTACCGTTAAGGTTGTTCCGGTTCCGCTTAGTGTGAGCGATCCCCCAACACTAAAGTCGATGTTCAACTGCGGTTGGTTTGCATTTGTACCAATGGTGATGGCATCATTTTCATTTGGAATAGTTCCTGCTGACCAGTTGCCACCTACGTTCCACAATCTGCTCACCGTACCTGTCCAAAAGGTGGTACCAGGTGTACTTACCGTAACTGATGCAGTTCCTGAGTTGCCTGTACCTGCGCAACCATTGCTACCGATAACTGATACTAGGGTATAAGAAGTGGTTGTAGTAGGAGAAACAGCAATCGTTGGCTTTAATGGATAGTAGTTGGTTTTTACAGTTCCATCAGATAAAGTGATGGTAAATGGTGCCTTACCGCCGGTTATGGCAACTTTTAAATTGGCTGTTCCGCCACTAGAAATGGTGGTAGAACCAGACAATGTTGCCGCTGTGGAAGCACTGATATTCTTTGTAATGGCTATAGAACTTGTTGATGTACAACCGCTACCTGAGTTAGTCACTGTAACGGTATACGTCCCAGCTGCTGTAACACTTAAGTTTGCGCTCGTGCTTCCATCAGACCAAAGGTAACTCGTTCCGCCGGTTGCTGTTAAACTAATAGCAGTATTGGTACAATCTACTTGTGTAGCTCCTGTATTATTGGTGATAGAGGCTACAGGCAAGTTTGCATTTTGGGTAATGGTTACTGAATTTGAACCAGGACATCCGCCGCTTCCTGAAGTACCAGTAGCAATATAGGTACCTGGTGTAGTAACGGTTAATGCTGCACTGGTAGAAACGATTGCCCCATTTTTTGTCCAATAATAATATGTACTTCCAGAGGCTGTTAACGTTATTGATGTTGCAGCGCAAGACAATTCTGTTGTTGCTGCACTATTGGCGATAGCAATAGTAGGCCTACTTCCAGTTTGTGTAATGGTTACTGCACTGGTTGCTGTACAACCGCTTGCTCCTGTTACTGTAACCGTGTAAGTTGCTGGTAGCGTAACAGACAGTGCTGGATCCGTACCTACTACTGAGGTGCCGTTAGACCATGAGTAGCTTACTCCACCGGTTGCCGTTAAGCTGATGGTGGAAACAGAGCATGTCAATACGGTTGTTGAAGAATTGTTGGTGATGCCAGCGGTAGGAGGTGTGCCACTTTGTGTAATGATTACCGCACTTGTTGCTGTACATCCATTTGTTCCCGTTACGGTAACGGTATACGTTGCAGGTGCTGTAACAGACAATGTTGCACTTGTTCCTACAACAGAAGTGCCATTTGACCATGAGTAGTTTCCACCGCCGGTTGCCGTTAAGCTGATAGAAGTTCTTACACAAGTTAGTTCTGTTGCAGCTGTATTGTTGGTGATACCGGCTGTTGGTGCGGTACTAAATGTAATCACTACATCATCCGTTGAAGTACATGGACCATTTGTAGTAGTCCATCTTAAAGTGTAGGTAGCACCTGCAGTTCCGCTAAAGTTGGAGGTAGGGCTTGATGTAGTTGTAATTGTTCCACCCGTTCCGCTTACAATACTCCATGCTCCGGTACCCACAGTTGGGGTATTGCCTGCAAGGGTAACAGAAGTAGATACGCAAGTAGTTTGATCGGCACCTGCGTTGGCAGTGGTAGGTGCAGCACTTACCGTTGTTGCCGTTGATGAAGTTGCCGATGCTGCTGTACAACCACCCGATGTATAATTAATGGTTACAGTCTTGCTACCTGCTGTTAACCATTTCAAAGTTACTGTATTGCTTGATGTACCTACGCCGCCTGATGTTATCGAATAATCAGTATTCAATGTTCCGGGTACTGACCAAACATAATTGGTTTTGCCAATTTCTGTGGTATAGGTTACATCTGTACTTGCACAAGCTGTTGCTCCGGGTTGGGCAGTAAAGGTTGGGGTTGGCGCGGTACTAAATGTAATCACTACATCATCCGTTGAAGTACATGAACCATTGGTAATCGTCCATCTTAAAGTGTATGTACCAATATCACAGATAAGGTTGGATGTTGGGTTAGATGGATCATCTATATACACACTACCCGATCCACTTACAACACTCCATGTTCCGGATCCAACTGTTGGTGTATTGCCTGCAAGGCTAAAATAAATTTCACAAGTAGTTCCGTCAGCACCTGCGTTTGCAGTGGTAGGTGCAGCACTTACCGTTGTTGCTGTAGATGAAGTAGCCGATGCAGCTGTACAACCACTTGAAGTATAATTTATGGTTACTGTCTTGCTTCCAGTAGTTAACCATTTCAAAGTTACTGTATTGCTTGATGTACCTACGCCGCCTGATGTTATCGAATAATCAGTATTCAATGTTCCGGGTACCGACCAAACATAATTGGTTTTGCCAGATTCTGTGGTATAGGTTACATCCGTATTTGCACATGCTGTTGCTCCCGGTTGGGCGGTAAAGGTTGGAGTTGGCAAGGCACTTAGCGTTGTTGCTGTTGATGAAGTGGCTGATGGTGCAGTACAATCAGACGAATTGGTATAATTGATGGTTACCGTCTTACTTCCAGCTGTTAACCATTTCAAAGTTACTGTATTGTCTGAAACGTCTCCGCCTGCAGTAATCGTATAATCTACATCCACTGTACCAGGTACTGTCCAATAATAATAGTCTTGGCCAGATTGTGTGGTATAAGTTACATTAGAACCGATACATGCTGTTGCTCCAGGTTGGGCGGTAAAAGTTGGAGTTGGACTTGCATATATCGTTGTTGCCGTTGATGAAGTAGCCGATGCAGCTGTACAACCATTTGAAGTATAATTAATGGTTACTGTCTTGCTTCCAGTAGTTAACCATTGTAAAGTTACCGTATTGCTTGACGTACCAATACCACCTGAGGTAATTGAATAATCAACACCCAATGTTCCAGGAACCGACCAAATATAATTGGTTTTGCCAGATTCTGTGGTATAGAGTTGATCAGTATTTGCACATGCTGATGATCCCGGATAAGCGGTAAAGGTTGGTGTTGGTCTTGCACTTACCGTTGTTGCTGTTGATGAAGTTGCCGATGCTGCTGTACAACCACTTGAAGTATAATTAATGGTTACTGTTTTGCTTCCTGCTGTTAACCATTTCAAGGTTACGGTATTGCTTGATGTACCAACGCCTCCTGAAGTTATCGAGTAATCAGTATTCAATGTTCCGGGTACTGTCCAAATATAATTGGTTTGTCCAGATTCTGTGGTATAGGTTACATCGGTACTTGCACAAGCGGTTGCTCCCGGTTGGGCTGTAAAAGTTGGAGTGGGTGCTGCGGTAACCGTAATGGTTCCTGTTGCATTAACACTACCTGTACCTCCAGTTAATGGGATGCTATAGCTAAATGTACCTGAAGCAGTTGGTGTTCCTGAAATGGTAATCAGATCGCCAGCCCATTGTGCTTTTACGCCTGCGGGTAATCCGTTTGCACCGGTAACATTATCATTTGAAATGCCGGTTGCACCTGTGGTTGTATGCGTGATATTGGTTAACGCGGTATTGATACACAATGTTGGTGTTGAGGATGCAGCTCCAGCGGTGTTTGAAGCAGAAGCTGTAGCTGTTCCCGTAAAAGTGAAATTAAATGCGGCTTTCGTATTTTCAATTCCTTCCACTAAAAGAAGATACTCCGTATTGGCTGCCAATCCGGTAAAGTCTGATATTGCACCATTGGCTGAAAATTCTTTACAAGCCACTGGACTTCCATATCCTGAAGGGGATGTGGGCAAACCACCACTTACATTATACAACGCCAATCTGAAGCCCGTCACCGGGATGCCAGGATAAAGTAAACTACAACTGGCAAGTGCCGATGGAGTTGTACCATAACCACTTACCGTAATGGTTAGCGTACTGCTTGATGTACTACCGGTTTTAAAAGCATAATAGGCATTGTTGGTAAGACTAGCCCCGTATCCATTGCATCTAATGTTGGTGTATGCCGGATCGGTAAGTGAATTACTGGTGGCATGCACCATATCAAAACTCACCGCAGTATTTGTTGCCAAAGCGGCTGTAGGCAATGTTGTTGGACAATTGTCTTTAGATTCAAGCGTTGTGGTAAGTGGAATCATCTCAGTTAAACCACCTCCATAAGTATTACCCTGTTGTTGTATCAAATAAGCAGCCCCGGCATACGCCGAGTAATCTGGACTAACCCTTTTCGTACTAGCACCTACAGAATAATTCATCAGTTTTGGTGGGTTAACTTGACCAACTGATGGACCAACTTGATCATCATTTATATGCATAAGTCCTATGCTATGACCCAATTCGTGCAGTAAAACGGTTTCTAAATCAGTTTGTAAATAATTAGTTGCATTGGGAGGGCAAGGACCTAATGTAAAATTTGACGTTCCACTTGAAACCCCATCTTGGCGAATGATGATATCAAAGCCCGTTTTATAGGCTTGATTTGTAGTAAAATCACTTAAACTAGATCCATTTATATAAAAATAACTGTAACAAACGCCTAATGTACCTGCTGACAAACGGGCAACTTCTGTATTGGTATTATCATACATAATTGTATTGATTCCATCATCACCAATTACCTGATTTGTAGTTGTTCCACCCTCTGTTATATTGTATCCTGAAATTTCTTTCCAAGTATTAAGTGCCCGTTGAAAAGTGGCTTTGGCTGCAGATGCATCGAGGTCAATACCACTTCCAGCGCTATTGGTACTGTATTTAATGGTATATCCACCCGTTCCGTTGTTATTCATTAAATTACCTTCTTTAAAATATTTATATAATCCTGCAGATAAAGTAAAGTAAAAAGTCATTACAGAATATCTTACGTTCAAACTACCTGAAGAATTTACAGAACTACCTGTGGAATTTGTTACACCAACTGTTCCATTTCCAGCTCTTTCTGGTACTCTTATTTTTATTTCTGTATTCGACCAAGATACTATCAAAGGACTATTGTAAGCAACTGTCCAAGGTGTACCACCAGTACCATCATTTGAATCATCGAAATAAACGGCAGCTGATCCGGAAGCATCACCAAAATCTGTTCCAGTAATTGTCAATAAGTTGTTGGTGGGATCTAATAATGCACCAGCATTAACCGTTGTTGGGCTAAAACTTGAAATTTCTAGTGCACTTATTGTTGTTGCCCGCAACTGTTCTGGTGACTGACTCCAAGGGTGTATTGTTCTGAATCTTCCTCCAGTTTTGGCTTCTACTGCTTGGTACAAATTATTTGTGATACTGTTGTACTTTTTAAAAGGAGTACTGGCAGTTAACGTATTCAAGTCATATTTTACAAACCCTTGTTGGCTACTATATACATCAAGCAAAACGGTTTGATCTTGAGGCGATTTAATCCTTAACGTATTGGGCGTGCAATAAAACAAACCAAAATCATTGAGTTCTAAATCCAATAAATCTGATGCAACAATGGCAGAATTACCTACTTGACCACCAACAGTAATCACTTTTATGGTATCACTAGTAGGTGTACCCTTAAAACTTTTATACACCAAAATTTTGTTTTCGGTGTAAATCATGGTGTGTTTGGTATTCCAAAAACAGGTTTGGCCTACCACCTTTCCTTCAACAATAAGGCTAGAATTATTTGTAATTTCTTCAACCGGTACTTCATACAGCGATTGAGAAAACAAATTAAACTGCAAAAACAATGTTGACAATACAATCAAAATCAACTTTACTCTTTTCATAATAATTATTAAAAATCAATAAAAAAATGTTTGCAGTGTTATTAGTAAGAGCTTAAAAATGATTTGAAGCATACTTAATAATACACTAACTTAAAATGTTAGGTTTTAAAAAAATTGGGAATCAGGAGGTTGTTTAAACTAAGGACGCAATCTTTTAAGATTGTCTTTTTTTGGATAATCTATTTATACCAACACTACTTATAGTCAGTACTTGTTAATAAAAGATTAGTAAATAAAATCTATTTTTTACAATTAATATAATATTTGTGACGAAACCGGCTTTTTTAGGGATGAACAAGGCTTTTTGAGCATTTTAAGCATAAAATGGAAGGGAATTATGAATTATGAGTTATAAGTTATGAGTTATGAGTTATGAGTTGAAGACAACCATTAACAATTAACCATTAACCATTATTATCTTTGCCTTGGTTTACTTGATTATGGGATATTCGTGATTATTCTCCGTTTGTATAAAAATCCTTTACATCCTCCATTCCTAATTCCTGATTCTTAATTAATAATTAATACCTCGATCCTATGGTCTAGTAAATCATGATTCAGACAATTGGACTTAAATCATTCAATCAAGATGAAATGAGCCCCTGAATTACCCCCATCTAAAGATGGGGGCAATTCAGGGGCAACATGCATTATGAGTTTTGGAATGTATCAATCTATTTATGTTAAAGAAAACACTTGAATTGCCCCCAGCTTTAGCTGGGGGTAGTCATCAAACAAAATTGGCTGCAGCCCAATAGCAACAAAAAGTATACAACAACTAAACTGAAAACGCTGTTAAATAAATAATGACCACGAAGTGATCAAATAAATAAAGCTCAATTAATTACCTCAAAACGACTCCGAAGGAGTCGAATAACTATAGTTCAAACCAGATAATCAATGAAACCTCCTCAGTTGGTTATGGTTGACAGTCTTCAAGGTCAACCTTATGCCTGATTACTCCAACCTTATGCCTAATCACCTCAACATTAAATCCTGGTAAACTCAACATTACACCTATTTTCTTTAACATTGAAGCTGATTGGATTAAAGTTAAACCAATATGACTCAACAATATAGTCTACCAACCCTTAAAATTAAGTTGAAAAGCTATCATTTAAAAGCGATCAGGTGTAATCGATAGCCTACCCAGCTTCAATGTTAAAGCGATAAGGCATAAGGTTAAGGTAATCAGGGTTATCCTAACCCTAATTAGGCATATCCTAACCCTTTTCAGAGGTGAAATTGTAAGTGGAAAGTGTTTAGTTTAGAAGATTACCCTATAAAAACGGTTACCACAAATGCTTCCATTTTTTATTCTCCTATTTTTCATACAAATCCAATGCAAACAAAAAAGACTATAATCCTACGAATCCTAATGTAGATATATTTACCAATAACTTGGATCAAAATCAATTAAATTCTACCTATCGCACTTTACTTTGTCATTTATTTCCTTACTTTGAGTTTCTAATTGAAAACCTATACCTGCCATATCAAGCATCTTTTGTTGCTGTTTGCATTTATTGCAAACAGTTTTATCGCTATAGCACAAAACCTTGGAATCAACCAAAAGTACATGATCACCAAGAGATTGCTTTACGTTGAAGATGGTTTGCCTTCGCGTTTAATCAATAGTGCCATCCAAGACAACGCTGGTTTTATGTGGTTTGCTACTGCCAATGGCCTTTCGAGATATGATGGCAAAACGTTTAAAAACTACAATACTAAAAACAGTGCACTGCTGTATAATGAATTAAGGGGCTTATCTAAAGGTTTAAACAACCTGCTTTTTATTCAATTCAATAAAAATGTAGAACCCAATAAACAGTCTAATATACAAGTTCTTGACTTAAACAATTACACATTCAAAAACATTGATAAGGTGTTTCCCAACATCCCTTTTGAAGCTTATCGGATCCAATCCATATCCAATGATGAATTGGATAATTTGTATTTTTTAGTGTCGAATCCTAATCAAATATGGCAATACCAAAAAAATACTGGCTTCAAATTGCGCTCAGAAATAAAAAATAAATCAGAAAAACATATCGAAATGCCTTCAAGATATGTTGAATTAAAAAGCGCTAATGGATATGCCACTTCATTAATAAGAGAAACTAACCAGGTGAATTGTATCTTTCCAGATACTTCTTTTACTATACCTATTGCAAGCAATTACATCAAATTTGCAGGTATTAGTCATCAACATCAAATTGTATTATTTGATAAAGTTTCAAACATTTTCTATTTAGTTGATAGATCTGGAAAAATAACAAAAACAAATACCAATTTTTCTCCTAATTCCATCCCCGAAAAAATAGATACCAATATTAATTTCAATACCTCTCACCCTATTTATATTACAGACAAATACATGCAATGGTATCTAGGTTATAATAATGAATTTATTAATGTGCGAGATACAAGTGACATCTATAATGGGGGCATGGCTGGTATTGAAAATGTCTTTAGAGATGATTTAAATAATTTTTGGGTAAATACTGCTAGAGGAGTCTATCAAATTAAGATTCAACAAAAAAAGTTTCTACAGTTATTTGCAGATAAGCAAATCATTAATTTTAAACGTTCAACTAGAGGCATTTTTGCTGATATTAATAACACATCTGGTAGTGAAAATATAATTTATTCATTGTCTGATGGCGATAAAATACTGGTACAAACGCCAAAAGGAATATCTAAAATAAATGAATTGGGATTTGCTATACTCAAAAAGAATGACATTTTTTATATTTCAAACATAGGCCTATCTATTTATCATCCGAAGAAAAAAACTATTAAACCATTGATAGCTAATGCAAATATTAGTCAAATATGGTCTTTAGCTTCCTTTTCAGACAGTATCCTTGTAATTGGAGGATCAACAGGTATTGTTTTCTACAATGAAAATGCACAACAGATATTTCCTATTAAATTGGTTAAAGAAATTATGCAAGCACCGGTAAATATCTATCGTTTTATACAAACAAAAAACAAAGGCTGGATTGCTGTTGCTGAAAACGGAATCTATTTGATAAATGATCGCTTTGAAATTTATGATTATTATGGCAGTCAACAACAAAACACCAAAAAGCGTTTGCCGTTTACGGGTATCTTTGATTTTTATGAAGATAAAGAAGGGATAGCTTGGTTAGCCATGAACGGACTTGGACTTATAAGATGGAATTGGAATGAAAAGAATCCCACTGCTGCTGAAAATATTAAAAATTTTACGGTTAATAATGGTCTGCCAGACAATATTTTGTACCGTATTGAAGAAGATGCTTTTAATAATTTATGGGTGAGTAGTTACAATGGACTTTTAAAATTTAATAAGATTGATTTCTCAACCAAAATATATAATGCCAAAGATGGTTTGTCTAATTTGGAGTTCAACCGTATTTCTTCTTTTAAGGATGTAAATGGAAAGATGTATTTCGGCGGATTTAATGGGGTTGATGCATTTAATCCTGCTGACATAAAAAATGAAATTGAAACCAAAAACTTGTCTTTTCAGTTGGTTGAATTTACAAAATTTTCGCAAAAACAAGATAAACTTGTTAATGTTCTGAATGAATTTCAATCCAATAAAAGATTGATTTTGGATATCGGGGATCGATTTTTTACAGTCTCCTTTTCATTGTTGGATTTTGAAAATCGTTCACATAGATATGCGTATCGTATAGATGGTATTGATACAGAATGGGACTATATCAATGAAAACAGTATAAGAATCAGCGGTTTGCCTTATGGAAAACTATTGCTTCGTATTAAAGCTCAGCTATCGTCTGGTAGTTGGAAAGCAGATGAATTGATTATTCCAATAGTTGTGCTTAAGCCTTTTTATCTTAAAAGTTGGTTCTGGATTGTATCTCTGGGTGTATTGGTTTATTTGTTCTTACTTATTTATTTTATAAGAATCAATAAACTAAAAAAAGACAAACTAAAATTGGAATCGGTAATCCAAAAAAGAACGAACAGTTTGCACCAAGCATTGGATGACAAGGAAATGCTATTGAAGGAAATCCACCATCGCGTTAAAAACAACTTGCAGGTGATTACAGGTTTATTGCAATTGCAAAAAGATGAATTTAATGATGAGAAAGTACAAGCAGCACTAAATGAAGGTCAAAGTAGGATAAGTAGCATTGCATTGATTCATCAAAATCTTTATCAAAACAAAGATTTGGGAAACATAGAGTTTAAAATCTTTTTACAAGATCTTTCGAAACAAATTGCAGAACTGTTTGAGAGTGAATCCCAAAAAATGAAGGTCATATTACATCTTAATGAAACCTATATTGATATTGATACTGCCGTTCCGTTGGGCTTACTCGTTAATGAACTGTTAACCAATTCCTATAAATATGCGCTAAAAGATAATCCGAAGCCCAAAATAGAAATTAATCTACAACAAATTGAAAAAGGGGTATATACTTTGATTTATGAAGATAGCGGTCCGGGTTTTAAAGAACCCATTGATTTTGAACATGCAAAAACCCTTGGAATCAAATTAATTGTTGGGTTAGCCAATCAACTTGGGGGTAAAGTTTTGTATTCTTATAACCAAGGAAGTAAGTACATTATTGATTTTAAAGACACAATTTTAAGAAAATCGGAGACCAAATAGACCTTCATCCCTAGAAAACACCGTTTTATCCCAAATAATTGTTTTATTAGTATATTTCGAATTACTTTGTAGTGTGTCGTTATTTAATTTAAACAATATACCTTCATTAGAGATTGAATCCCAATTGCATTGTAATATATGTAAGGGAGTTATGCAGAAACAACCAAAACCTTTTTTGCTTCGCATATTGGGTTTATTTATTACAGATTATAGGAAATTAGAAAAATATCAATGTGAAGAATGTGGTAAAGAGCTATTCATCCGAAAACAATAGTTTACATGCAGCCAATTAAAATAGGATTTGTGGAAGATGAAATGGTAATTGCCATGACTATTGCCAGTACACTAAAGAAATTAAACTATAACATTGCTTTTCAGGCATCAAATTATACGGATACAATAACAAAGATTCAAAATGAGTCTCCAGATTTGTTATTACTCGACATCAATTTGGGTGGACAAAAAGATGGAATTGATGTAGCTGAATACGTGAGAATCCATTACAATATTCCCATCATTTTTTTAACGGCAGACAGTGATTTGGCTACTGTGCAACGAGCAAAGCTGGTAAAGCCAAATGCCTATTTATTGAAGCCTTTCACCAAAGATGATTTGTTTATCGCCATTGAAATTGCCATTCACAATTATAACGAAAACAGACCTAATGTAATTGAAAATGATCACCTCATTGTGAAATCTGGCAATGAATATTTCAATTTAAAATTTAGTCATCTTGTTTTTATAGAGAGCAATGAAAATTATATTAAGATCAATCTACTTTCTGGGAAAACGGTCATTATACGTTCCACACTTTCTGAAATACAGGAGAAGCTTCCCTCTTCCTCTTTTTTGCGCATCAATCGTTCAGTAATTGTACATATTACATTCATCAACAAAATTGAAACTGACAGAATACATGTTAGCGATTATCAATTCAATATTAGCCCTAAAGTAAAGAAAGAGCTATTGGAGATGATGTAATGATT
>CAMBYC010000091.1 GCA_945871875.1 Sphingobacterium thalpophilum | reverse complement strand
ATTGTTGATATTAGAAATGATTCTGAATTAAAAACTCAAAAAATATTTGAAGATTCCATTCATATTCCTTTAAACGAATTAAGAGAAAGGATTAATGAAATTCCTTTAAACAAACCAATTTTGGTGCATTGTGCTGGAGGTTACAGAAGTGCAGCCGGCAGCAGCATCATTAAATCCAAAACTATGGACAAAGTAAAAGTGTTTGATTTGAGTGAAGCCGTAAAAGAATTTATATGATGAACTTTATACTAAAGAATAAAATCTCCATTTTCGGTGTAATTGCAGGAGCAATAGGAGGATATTTATATTATCACTTTGTAGGTTGTGAAAGCGGCACTTGTGCCATCACTTCTAAACCATTAAACAGTAGTTTATATGGTGCAATGATGGGCGGATTATTTATAAACATGTTTAAGAAAGAAAAAACGAATAAGAATTAAAATGAAAATAGCAGAAATCATCAAAGAAAAGTTAGGAACTATAATAGATGTGCGTTCACCTGGAGAATTTATGGGCGGAAATGTTGCAGGGTCAATCAATATTCCATTACAAGAAATTACCCAAAGAATGGATGAACTCAAAAACTTAAACCAACCTCTAATATTGTGTTGTGCTTCGGGCAATAGAAGTGGACAAGCTCACGGATATCTAGCCCAACAAGGGTTAGAATGTTACAACGGCGGCTCATGGTTAGATGTAAACTTTTATCAGAATCAAACAAACTAAAATCACTTAATCAAAATGATCAATACAATAAAACAACTGTTAGGATTTGGACCAAAAGTTAACTACGCACAATTGGTTAAAGATGGTGCAATAATCATTGACGTTCGCACAAAAGGAGAATACCAACAGGGGCATATCAAAGGTTCACAAAATATTCCTTTAGATGTTCTTTCAAGCAATTTATCAAAACTTAATAAAGAAAAAACCATTATAACTTGTTGTGCATCAGGGATGAGAAGTGCTCAAGCTAAAAGCATCTTACTTTCAAACGGGTTTTCAACGGTGCATAATGGTGGCGGATGGAGTGGATTAAACAACAAAATTAATTAACCCAATCATGAAAAATAGAATTTTAACGGGTTGGAATGTTCAAAGTGTTTTGTTTTTACTAATGGGTGTCGCAATTATTGTTCAATCTGCAATCAGTAAACAATGGTCTGGATTAGTTTTTGGCGGATACATTGCTTCTATGGGTTTATTTGCTTTCGGTTGTGCCGGAGGAAACTGTTATGGCAGCTTTGGAACAATAAATCCTAAGCAAAAAGCAAATTCAGAAATAAAAGAAATTGAATTCGAAGAAATAAAATAATCATTATGTCAGAAAAATTTTCAACCATCATAAACAGCGAAACACCAACTTTAGTAGATTTTTTTGCTGAATGGTGTGGACCTTGCAAATTGATGAAACCAATTTTGGAAGAACTAAAATTGAAGGTTGGTGAAAAAGCAAAGATTTTAAAAATTGATATCGATAAAAATCCACAAGTTGCCAACGCTTACAATATTCAAAGTGTGCCCACAATTGTACTGTTCAAAAAAGGAGAAATACTATGGCGACAATCTGGTGTTGTTTCTGCAAACAATTTACAACAGGTTATTAGCCAACATAGTAACTAATGTTGATTGATATGTAAGATTTTTTTAATCCCGTTGAAAATAAAATACAATACTCCTGAAGGCTAATTATTAATGTTTATCATCAAGAGTATTGTATTTTTTATAATATCAATTTGTATCATTCAGTCTTTGTATATATTGATGAATGTAATGTTGATTGAGTTTTTCTTGCTCGATGCGCCATTTGTTTTCTGCCAAATGTTCAAATGCCTTTAGTTCGTTTTCATTCAATAAGGGTAAAATCCTGTTTTTACTAAGAGGCTCTATTTTTATTTTTTCTGCTTGATGGTATTCCACAGTTTCAATATCCATCAACACAGATTTAACATGATTGTACATTTTCTTAAAATCATGGAGAATATTAAAACCGTCAATGTCTAAATCTCCCCAATAAAAAAGCTTAACATTTTCAAACAAAGGAATGCTTTTCAACAAATTAACTGCATACCCCCTACTAAAAATAATCAAAGCATTTTTACGATTTGGAACCAAATACAAATTGGTTTCGTTTTCAACCAGCCAAATTTCTTTTACATTATTATCCAATTGTTGCAAACCCGAAAGAGTAATCCCCATTACTTCTAAATCGATGTTATAAGATTTTGCTAGATTAATATCCAGCCATCTTACTGTAAAAAGATATTGTTTTGATTTCAACCCTAATGCTTCTTCTAAACTTTTAACTTCAAAAGGGAAACGCTCTGGCGACAAATGTTTCAACATAGAAAGTATTGTTGACTCATGTAGCCCTATAAACTTTGTATGCACTGGCACCGGCAAACTTCTTAAATAATAATTGCTCACATCATTTTGAAGGAAATAATCAACCACATCACAAATTCCTTTCCACGATAGTTCTAATGCTAAAATCTTTGTATAATTCGCTAATAACCAAACCTGTATAGCTGGATTCCATTTTATAATTTGTTGCAAAATTTGCTTAAACCGTAAAACTTCTTTATCCTTTTTAAGCAGAAACAACAAATCATCTTCGGTTTCAACTGTTATCTTATTAGGCCAATCTTGAAATCCAAAGGTTTTATGATTCCATTTGCCCCATTCGATTGTCCAACCAAATTTATCACCCGTTTTTTCAAATTGCTTAAAAGATCGGGTAACATCGCTTATACCTGAAAAGGTGGTTGGCTTATCTTTACCTCCTCTTAATTCTATTGGGAAAACAAATTCGTTTGAAATGATGGATTTTAAATATGTAGGATATTTATTTTCCAGTTGCTTCAAATAGATTTCGGTTGCCATTATTCAACAAGTTGATTTTGTTCAATTTTATCTTTCAGCTCTTTGATAGTCATATTGTACATTACACTATTCCTGTTGTTTACCCTTTGCACCAAATGCACATGGGCAATATAATCTTGTACAATCTGAATTTTATCGCTTGGTGTTACCACCAACAATTGAAGGTGCAACTGTTTACACAATTCCATCAAATAAGTTGCTTTTTCTTCATCTTGGTTGCTGAAACTTTCATCTACCGCTATAAAGCGCAAACTTTTAGAATTTCTTCCTTCCCTCGTAATGCCAAATTGATAAGCAATTGCACTACACAAAATGGTATATGTCAATTGTGCTTTTTCACCGCCCGATAGTTGTCCCATTTGTCGATAGGTTTTCTTCAATTCGCCATTTTCCCTAAATTTCTCTTCCGCCCAATATTCAAACCAATTCCGCACATCCAATACTTTAGAACGATAACTTTCTTCTATATCCAATTTGGTTATTAAAGGCAAGATTTTATCTGTAAAATGCATTGATTTTTCTTCAAAACTGCTTTGTTGCCAGTTGCGGATTTGAGGATGTGCGTCCATCAAATGCTTTTTAAATACCCTAATTTCAGTTCCCGCCGGTTGTTGCTGTTGGCGAAGTTGAATATAGGTATCTGGCAATCTGTTGAAATTGATTTTACCTAAAGATTCGTTCAGTTTGTCAATGCTATAACTAATATCTTTTTCCCATTTGTTTAAATCTTCGCTTAAACCACCAATTTTATAGGTTACCGTATCGTTGATGTAGTTTTCAAATTGCTTTTTGTAAGTGGGTAAATTTTCAATTTCTAACTTGTCCATCCACTCCACATATTCAACTGCATACTTGGTGTCATCAGCCAATTGTTGAACATCTCCCAACCAATCGGGAAATTGATTTAAAATTTCTGGAGACGGACGTTTGATGTAAGATATTGATTTTTGCAATGCCTTTTCTGCACTTGCCAAAGTGTTTTGCTGTTTGATTTGTGCTTGAGATTTCTCTTCTTTTAATTTATTGTAACTGCTTTCAATAGAAGCCAAGGTTACTTCTCCAATAATTTCTGCTTGTTCTAGCTGAAAAGTTGCCAACAATTGCTTTTCATCTTCTCCAATTTGTTGAACAATGAAACTCAATTGACTGATTTTATACTTCAAATCAACCAATTCATTTTCCTTAACACCTTTTTCTCCAAATAAATTTCCTTGCTCTTGTTGAATTTCCTCTCGCTTTTGTACACACTCTTGTAGTTGAGCTGTAAGTTGATCCAACACTTTATTGTCTTGCCGCAACGCCTCCATTTTCTTTTGAATATCATGGATATTGCGTTGAATTCCAGCAACATCTAATAAATTAAAAGCTTGGTGTTCTTTAATTCGAGTGGCTGCATTTTGTTGATTTTCAATTCTTTTTTCTTTATTTCCACAACGCTCTAAAATTTCTTTTGCATTTGAAATTTCATCACTAAGCTTATTGCGTTGTTGCAAGAGTTTCTCTTTTTTGCGAGCATTGTCCCAACCCATTACATATTTGGCGGGGTCGTTGCTATTTGGACGATCATCCTTTTCGTGACGCAATTTGTTTTTGATTAAGCCATTTACGGTGATGGCTTTTTCATAACGATCGATTGTTTTTTCGTCGTCAATACAA
Source organism: Sphingobacterium thalpophilum (assembly GCA_945871875.1). Classification (GTDB taxonomy): domain Bacteria; phylum Bacteroidota; class Bacteroidia; order Chitinophagales; family Chitinophagaceae; genus Pollutibacter. The sequence continues at coordinate 7,587 of CAMBYC010000091.1, read as the reverse complement.
ACGAAATCAAACTGCCTAATAATTTGAAATCCAACCCAATCTGCAAGACGATGATCAGGATGAAGGTCTAATTTTTCAAATACTGTTCCTTCATCGGGGTGAATTTGTAGGGCAATATCTGTAACGTGCTCATAAACCAATCTTGCACGTAGGTTATTGTTGTTGACGTAACGGTTTACTTTTTTATAGAATTTATCGGGAACAACCAATCTTAGTGCAAAAGAGTGCAATAGCTTTTCGAGGGTAGGTTGCCAAAGTTGTTCAGTAGGTTTCACCTGCATCAATTCGCCGGCAAAAGGGAGTTCATGGGTTTCAATATCAAGGGCATTGCAAATTTGTTGACGCAAATCAATTAAAAAACCTGGAATATTGTTTTTCCTATGCAACAAAGAATTGAGTTCTGATTCAATGCCTTTTAATTGTTCTTCTTTTTTATCTTTATCTTTGCGTGCATCATAAGCGTCATCACCGTTAATGCGCTTTTGGGTTTCCAATTGAAGCAGTTTTCTGTCGCTTTCTTTTTTTATTTGGCGATAACTTGCTTCGTCTGTAGGTTGAACATCGGAAATTTGAAGTGTTTTACACCAATCTAGGAACAGAATTACAGCTTTTTCAGCTTGAGCCAATGTATCTTTTTGCAACATTTGGTCTTTTTCTAGTTGTTGCAAACGTTGACCAGCTTTATTGTTTTCAATTTGATTTCTCAATTGACGTTCTTCTTCAGAAAGTGTTCTTATCAATTGTCCAATTGCTTCAAGTTTATCTTTGATTTCTACCAATAAAGCTTCTTTTTCTGTGATGGCAGATTCCATCAAATTAAAGCTTGTGTAGTTTTTCCAAATTAATGCGGTGTGTAAAGCCTCTTCAATTTGTTTGAGGTTTGTTTCAATTTTGATGAATTCATCGTATTGAAACTTAATTTTTTTAAGGAGTTCAATTTGTTTTTCAGCTTTTTCAATATTCTTTTTTGCCGACAATAAAGTAGAAAGATGAGCTTTTAAATCTTGGAATTGGGTTTCAATATCTCGGGGTTCCAACATATTGCTCCTAATGAATTCATCCAAATTACCCAACACCTTAATTCCCACTGTTTGGTTAAACAGTTGAATGGCTTGAATACTTTGCATGCCCAACACTTCAACCAGTTTTTTAGCATATTTGCTGGCAGAATCGAACCATTCTACAAGCTTTCGGGTTCCTTTGTTGTAGCGGATTTCAAGATTTTTTTTCCAGTTTCCCCCTAAATCGAAAGGTTTAAAATCTTCTTCTATATGCAATGCTTTATGAGCTACGCCAAAAACCTTTTTCATTTCGCCTTTAACGTAATATCTAACTTGAAACAAGGTTACAAATTGCGATGCTTCATTGGCAAATTGCACCAATAAAATACTGTATGCTTCTTCTTTATTGTTGCGTAAATATTGTGTTTTTGTAGCTCCTGCCTGTTCGCTATTTACTTCTCCAAAACCTCCCAATACATAAGAATCCTCCGTTCTATCGCCTTTCTTTTCACTACCGCTACTTTGGTTATAAAAACGATACTTTTTTTCGGGTACGATGAGCGTAAGCAAGGCATCTACAAAAGTAGTTTTGCCGCTGCCGTTGGCACCTGTTAATAAACTTGTTTCGCCGCCAGGTTCTATTTTATGAATGATTTCATCAAACGTACCCCAGTTGAACACTTCCATATATTGAAGACGAAATCCACTTTTCTGATTGTCTGTACTAAAAACATTTAACTGCATCACTAATAATTAATCGTAAACATTTGATTAAGCTTCCTGGTTGGTTTCTGAACGTTGTTGACTATTTAGCAACAATTGGTTGTAAAATTCTTCAAGAAAATCGCTACCTACTTTGGCTTTAATGATTTTCCTAATTCTAAAACGTTGTTCATCAACTTTTTCGTTGTCTTCTACCAACTGAAGAAACCCTAGCTCTTCTATACGGTTGATTAAACGATCTATTTCTTTCAACAATTTAACCCTGCTCGCATTTTGTTTGTAAAACAACTCAATATATTCCTTTATTTCTCTTCTCTTTTTTATGAGTTCACGCTGGGTGGCTTCAGACAATTCAAATTCTGACATCATTTCTCTTAATAAAACCAATAAAGTACTTTCTTCGTAACTCAATGCACGGCGTTGCATCCAAGAAACCCCAGTTTCTTCATCTTCCTGTTGGGCGTGTGTGATGTAAGCGTATCCATCGTTTTCATCCAAAACAAGCAACAATCCAAGTTGTCTTAAAAAGCCAATTAACTCGGTTTTGTACTGAATTAATTTTTCCCAAGCACTAACTTCTACATATTCAATCGGACCTTTTAGTAATTTTATAAAAACTGATGTATAAGGTAATATTGGTGTTTGCATAATATTTTATTTGATTAAATTTTCTTTGCCGAATAATAAAAAAGGCACTTCTACAAATTTTGTTTCAGAAGGATAAAGCGGAATCAATTCCGTCATGGTATTGATGATTTGTACGCTTCCGGGTTTATCTTTAACAAAACCGAAGAAGCTGATAATTTCTGCCAAACCCTGATCTGGTTTAGAAATTTCTAATATTTCTTTAAGTGTTGCTGTTTCTTTTTGTTTAAGTGCGATAATAACCTTTTGCCATAATTTCTTGCGATCAATCATAACTGTACCAAACATTTTGCTGAATCTCTCTGGGTCTGCAATATGTTGAACGCCGGCAATTGGCTGTTTTAAAGATGCCAATACTTTTTTATCTTCGGTAACCAATCTTCTATCCATCACCATTTTAATTTCTGGACTTTCTTCAATATAAAGTTCAACAGAAATATCGTCATCTGAGATCAATTCAAACATTAGCTCTTTAATGGATGCAATTTGTTTGCGAAGGCGACGGTGTTTGGTGATTTCTTTTTCGGAAATAATTCTACTAAGTTTTTCAGCCATTTTATCGTTGGCTTGATAAACGGTTTTGCCTTGGTTCCAGAGTAAAGATTTAATGTTTCTGATAAAAGTCAAATCTGCCGAAATATCACGTTCTTTAAGTACGTGAATTAATTTATCGGAAAGATCATTCCATTCTTCTTGGCCAATTTTAGAGATAAGAAAATCCCAAAATGCGTAAAAACTTTTACCTTGGTCGCTGTTTCTGAGTCCGTCATACGCTTCAAAAGCGTATCCAACGATGGCACCTTTCTGTTGTTCGGCACGTGTATGTTGTTCAACTATGCTGCGGTGAATCTGTTTGAAATGGTCTTCAACTTCTCTAAAATCGGAAAGCAATTCGTAACTGGTGCGGGTAAAAGTTTCAAGTCGTTCACGAACTTGGGCATTAGAATAAGTTTCTGGAGCAATACCCAGTTCGATTGCTTTGATCTCCTTATCAATTTCGGCACGTTTGGCTTTTAGCAATTCAACCCTTTTTGCTTTATCGTCTTCGGAGTGTTCAATTATATCTTGTAGAGAAGTAAATAAAGCTGTAAATCTACTTTCGGTGCCAACGTGTTTACGTGTTTGAAGTGTTTGTAACCATTGAAAAACCTTCTCGGTATGGGCACTCAATTGATATTGTACAATACCGTTATTGTCTTGAAAATCTTGTAAAATTCTTTTTTGTACCCAGGATAAAATATATTTTCTACTTCTTTCAATATCGTCTTCCCCATAAACAATTTGAGCTTCTTCATAATCTTCAGCTTTTTCTTCCATTAGTTGAAGCGTGTCTGATAAGCTTAAGATCAATTGATCTTCGGGGATAACAGATTTTAATTCATCGGATTTGTAAACTTGATAAAGAAAGGGGAAAATCCATGAAGCATTACGCAATCGGATCATTTGAACCGACAAATTGGATTCTAATAAGTATTGGATGTTTTCTGGGTTCATAGCAAGAGTTTCCTTAAAAAATGAGGATAAAGATAGGGCTAATAATTGTTAATTGTTAATTGAATCAATACAAAATCAATACAGATTCAATTCTGTTTTAGCCCTTGTGATAGCAGTGTATAGCCATTTTTTATCTCTTACGCCAAAGGTATTGATGTATACTTTTTCCCATTCGCCGCCTTGTGCTTTTTGGCAGGTTATGGCATATCCATAACCCAAGCGAAGTGCACCTACATATTTATCGTCTTCAGGTGAACCAGAATCATTATAAACTTTATTTCGATTCATTCTATCCACCCGAAGAAATCCTTCTTTTTGGGGGTCTATTTTACCATTTTCAGCTTGCAAAACATCAACATAAATATAATCTTCAAAAGAAACCAAGGAACCATCAAGTTGAGGGGCTTTAATTTTTACTGATAGAAAATGCAATCCCGAAACACGCTCAACCCCCGTGATGTCTACTTCTTCTACCAAAACATGGTCACCATTGTACAAAACCTGTTCGTTTCGTTTCCAGTTTTGAAGCACAATCAACAAATCACCGGGTTGGATATAAGCACGATCTGGTCCGAAAATCTTTTTACGTACTTCATCATTAAACAACCTACAAACACGGTGAGAGCGCCCGATTGTAATTGCATTATCTAGGTTATCAGGATTAAAATTTCGTGCAAAGTCATTGGCAGCAGCCCAAACATGTTGATGTCTCCTAGCTTTGATCTCTGGCATTGGAAGGTTGATATCGTCAATTGCTTCTCTAAATGCCACAGCATTTTTGAGGATATAACTATCGTCTTCCACCCTTTTAACTTCGGTAAGGTAGTGAAACCCACCTCTCCATCTAAATTTTTTTATAAGGTAATTAGGATCCAAAGCCATAGATATATCTTCTTCAAAGGGAGGCAACTGGTTGCGATCGCCCAAAAAAATGATTTTATTCAGTTTGTTGCCACTTTTTACAAAATCAATCAAACTATTGAGCAAGGCATCATCCGATTGAAACAACTCGTTGGTATCTCTTTTGTTTTGAGCATTAATCATGGATGCTTCATCAACAATATAAATACAATATTCTTTGAATTTATTGGGTTTCAGTTTCCAGCGGGTTTGTCCGGATGTTTTATCAGATTCAGGGATATACACCATTGCATGGATTGTGCTTGAAACGGTATTTGTTTTTTTGCCTAAAATACGAGCTGCCCTGCCGGTGGGAGCAGCAATTTTAAATGCAATTTCACGATGGTTTAAAAATCCTACCAAGGCTGCCGTAATTGAGGTTTTTCCAGTTCCTGCCGCACCGCACAAAATCATGAAATCATCTTTGTTACGCTCATCAACAAATGTTGCCATTGCTTCCAATGCATCTTTTTGCTCACTTGTAGGCGTAGAAAATTGTAAAAAATCGAGAATAGATTTCATATTAATCGGGGCAACATGGCATTCTGGTGATTAAAAGCCTTTACAAAGGTAGGTAAGCGAAAACAAAGCAGGGTAAAGACTTTTAAGCCATTCAATATATCAGCAATAAACATAATAACTTAAAAAATTGATAAAATAGTTTTAATCTTTAATACATCTTACAGAAAATCCTGCACTTCCATCATCATTCCATTGTTGTAGAAAATTCAAATCGTGTGATAAGTACTTGTAAAAAATGCCTGTTAAGCTGGTAGTAAAACTCCATAAAAAAGTCTCAAATCCGAGGTTGTAATATTCACCCCAACCATCGCGAGCACCAGCGGGGAAAGCATTAAATCCAAATAAATCATTGCCATTGCCATTTTCATTCCAACCAATTAAAGATTTTAGATGTAAACCAGCTTGCTGTTTGCCAATATGATTTTCAAGAATATCCCATTCTTCGAGGGTGGGAATATGCCAACCTTGCGGTGCTAAACCACGATCATCAAGTACTGCATTTGCGTTGTATAGTTTGCCAAATTTTACACCGTAAGATGAATCATTGTTATAATGGCAATATGCACCATTTGTAAGATTGCCCCAAATTTCAGGATCCATTATATGAGGAATTGGATCACCATTTCGATAATTACTTACATCCAGATTTTCAGACATCCAAATTTGTGTACCAATTTGTATTTCTTCAATCATATTAGAAATTTTTTCAAAAACAAATTATGTAATACATCTTGAAATTCAAATTTTTTAGCACCCAATTCAACATATTTTTGCAGAATTATATAACCTTACCATGCATAAAATCATAAATCTATTAGCGTTAATCATTCTTAGTTTGATTACAATAACGGCACTAGCAGTTAAGGGTTAAGGGTTAAGGGTTAAGGGTTAAGGGTTAAGGGTTAAGGGTTAAGGGTTAAGGGTTAAGGGTTAAGGGTTAAGGGTTAATAAGAATGAACCCTGCTTTTATACAAGGTTTAAAACTAAAAATAAAAAAATAACCATTGACCATTAACCATTGACCATTAACCATTGACCATTGACCATTAACCATTGACCATTAACCATTAACAATTACTTCACGTAGTTCTCCACTGGCAAACGGTTTTGTAAGCTTCGCGCCAAAGTCATTTCATCTGTATATTCCAATTCGCCGCCGAAAGCTATGCCGCGTGCAATGGTAGTTATGCGAACAGGATGGGATTGCAACTTGCGTTGAATATAATGTATCGTAGTATCTCCTTGTATGGTTGGATTTAATGCAAAAATCAATTCTTCTACTTGGTTGGCAATTACTCGATTTACCAAAGGTTCAATGGTTAATTGATCTGGACCAATTCCATCTAACGGCGAAATATTTCCTCCTAACACATGAAACAACCCATTAAATTGTTGTGTACTTTCAATGGCAATTACATCTCTTATGTTTTCAACCACACAAATGATGTTTTGCTTCCGTGATGTATTGTTACAAATGGAACAAATATCAGCATCTGAAATGGTATAACATTGCTTACAAAACTTAATGTTTTTGCGCAAATTATTTAATGCTTCTGTAAATTGTTCTGTTACAGTTGATTCTTGTTTAAGCAAGTGCAATACCAAACGAAGTGCAGTTTTCTTTCCTATCCCCGGCAGCTTGGAAAATTCACCAACCGCATCAGCCAACAAATGTGAAGAAAAATTCATATTGCCTTCATTTTATTGTTTTACAACATCTACAAAATTAATGGTAACCTCATTGTCCCAATTGGCTTTGATTGTCAATTTTTCTTTTCGAGGTTTCACCAATTCTGGTTGAATTTTCTTCCAATAATCGCCAGTATCCCATTTGCCATTTTTGTTTTTATCAAACAAAATCCTAAGTTCAAATTCTGATGGTAAAATTCTTTTTATGGCAATTCTTGCCGCATTGATTGGAATACTTTTTATCAATTGATCATCCTTAAAAAATAAAAGAACCGGTCTATAGCTTGTATCTAAATCTTGTGTACGAACCATTAAACTTCCATAATCAATATCTTTTTTGGCTTCAATTTTTATGGTGTCGTTTTTTACAACATAATTACCTAGACTATCCTTTGCAAAATTCTTCTCAATATAAAGGCGATATTTTTCACCGGGCGTCCAAGTATAACTGAATTTAAACAGATTTGAATCAACAACGAATTTATAATTTGATAAACGATCGCCTAAATCATTGCGTAGAGAAATTTTGGAAGTATCAAATGTTGTGGGTTTTTTATCAAATTTTAGTACTAAATCACCCAAAATATCGAGCGATCTACCTTCTAAATTGGTT
>CAMBYC010000090.1 GCA_945871875.1 Sphingobacterium thalpophilum | reverse complement strand
TTCTAAGTAAATATTATAAAGATTAATCCATTCCAGCCCTTATTTTTTGATTTTTAAGTTTATCACTATTAAAAAAACTGAATTAATTTAACGTAAATGTCCATTCGCATTTTTACAAAAACATGCCAGGGATAAAAAAAAATTAACCCCAATTGCGAGTGTAAACTGAATTAACCCATTTTACGTATTAAAAGAAAAAAGCAAATTTTGTGGCTAAAGCCATTTCAAAAATATCCTTATTGATTAAGAATAAATGACCACGAAGTGGTCAAATATACATAGCAAAGTATTTGAAAGGAAACACGATTCCGAAGGAGTCGAATCTATCTAATATCAGTGAATTATAATTTTGTATAATTAAACCAATATTTTATCAATGTTAATATTATAATAATTATTGGTTATTCGACTCCTTCGGAGTCGATTTTTAATGCATTAATGTTCTATAATATTTGACCACTTTGTGGTCATCTTTTTATTAAAACTTCAATTTATTCCAAATTTCAACTTATGGCATTGTCTGCAGCATTTGTTTTGCTAACTTGAACATTCACGTGCAAAAAGCAAAAGCTAAAAACTATAAAATAAAATAATTGATAATCTATGTGTTATAATTTAGTTAGATTGAATTAAACATTTGATGCATTCACTCAAATTTTTGGCAACAGCCATTCTATTATATTTATAAACCTCCAACTATATCAATTTAAAATTAGGAATTTATAACTTGATTTCTAATTCCTAAATCTTAATTGATATAGCTGGGGGCTATTAAAAAACGTCTTTCAATTTCCCTAATGAGTAATCTTGAATTAAATACTTTGTATAAAAAAAGGGCCTAAATAAAAGCCCTCTACAATTTAATTTGATATAGCGTAATATTTAAAAAGCCATCACTTCGTTGTACAATGTATCTCTTTCCACCGGTTCTCTTCCTGCTTGTTTGATAAGCATTACCAATTCTTCGGTACTCATGGAAGGTGTTTGTTCCTCACTTCCTGCCATACTATAAATTTTTGTAGTGTCATCAATAGTACCATCTAAATCATTTACCCCAAAAGATAGCGTTAGTTGTGCATTTTGTCTACCCAACATTGGCCAATAGGCTTTTAGATGTGGAAAATTATCCATGTAAATTCGGGCAATGGCATACAATTTCATATCCTCAACAATGGTACTTTCTGAAACATTGCTCATCTCATTGTCTTTGTTTCTGAACTTTAATGGAATAAAACAATTGAATCCACCAATTCTGTCCTGAGAATCTCTGAGTTTATCCATATGATCCACAAGATGATGAAAGGTTTCAATATGTCCATACAACATGGTTGCGTTTGAATGCATGCCCAATTGATGTGCCGTTTCATGAATTTTTAACCATCCTTCTCCATCAATTTTATCGCCTGCTATTTGTTCTCTTACCTCTGGATGAAACAATTCGGCACCACCACCCGGTAAAGAATCTAATCCTGCTTCCTGTAAAAATCGCAATCCTTCTTCAATCGTCAATTTTGCCTTGCGGAACATATAATCCAATTCTACAGCTGTAAATCCCTTAATGTGTAAATCTGGACGATGTGCTTTTATCTGACGCAACAATTCTCCAAAATATTTAATGTCCATCTTAGGATGTACGCCTCCCACAATATGTACTTCTGTTACGGTTTCACCATCGTATTTCTTTACAATATTCAACATATCGTCTATGCTCAATTCCCAACCTTCTTCTTTGTGTGCATACAATCTTGAATAAGAGCAGAATTTACAAGCATATACACAAACATTGGTGGGTTCGATATGAAAATTTCTGTTGAAATAAGTAATATCACCATGTTTTTGCTCTCTAATATAATTGGCTAAAGCTCCTACGAAACCTAAATCTGCTTTTTCAAACAATACAATCGCATCTTCATTGCTAATCCTAGATCCATCATACACTTTCTTTCCAATTTTTAACAAATCTTCTGATAAAAAAGGGTCTGAAAGTACACCAGGCATATTACTTTGGTTCATAAGCTTTAGTTTTCTATTGTTTCAATATTTTTTCTGTAACCACCTTATTGGCATAAGTCAGCTTTATTAAATACATTCCTGACGGCAGATTGTTTAATTTAATATCAATTTGAGTAGGAGCTAGTCCAATATTATAATCGCAATGATAAACTCTTTGTCCAGAAGAAGAAAACAATTCAATAGCCTTTAATCCTTTTGCATCTGGATAATGTTGCACAACAATTTGGTTCTGGAATGGATTTGGTGTTATGCTATAACCATTTTTGATGAGCTTATCCGATACATTTTTTGCAAACAATTGTATGTCATCAATATATAGATTGTTTCCTTTGTAATTGGTATGTTTAAAAGCTACTATAAAATTGGCATTTACAGGCAATAATGTAGTTAAATTGATGGTTTCTTCTCTCCATTGGTTAATGTTTTTGGGAATAAAGTTTCCAGTTAAAGCCGGAATTACATTTCCAACCGTCTCTAAATCTTTGCCCCATTTCTTATAGATTGAAGTAAAGTTTAAACCACAATCGGTTGACAAAATTACTTCAAGCGTATCTTGACCTTTAGAATTATCGGTCCCGGATAAATATGCTGTTTGAAAACGCAGCAAAATAGAATCCGCCTTTTCAACTTTTAAAAGCGGACTTACCAAAACATCTTGATGCTGCAATGAATTGTAAGCGAAACTATTGATAAACAATGATGTGCTTCCCGTTTTGCTGGCAATATTTGTTTTTTCCCAAGTAATGGATTTGTCTGGATTAAGCACATTCCATTGTGGAGGTGGAAAACTACTTCCTTCAAAGCCTTCTTTAATGGGCAGGGCTTGTGCAGATTTTACTTGAAAATTGTAAACAAGCGTATCATTTAATGGATTATCATCAGTCAATCCATTTGGTGTTTTGCTAATAATTTTAATTTGATGGTTGCCTGCAACGAGAGATTTTACAGGTAAACTAAAGTTTGTGCTGTTCCCATTGCTCAATGATCCAGTCCAATTTACAGATTGACTGGTTTCATTGTCAAAACTATAATTAAAAATGGCAGATTTTAAAGTGTCTTTTCCACTATTGTTAAATTTAAAGTTGACTTGTAGGGTAGGAGTACAAATAAATTCTGTAGGGTAGTTAATTGTTTCTAAAGCCAAATCTGTTTTGGGCAAGTTGTAACCATCAATATTGATGTCATCTAAAAATAGGGTATTTCCGTTTCCCGATAAATTTCTAAACAAGACAATGATTTTGCCCGTATTTGTAAATTTATTTAAATTGAGTGTAGTTTTTTTCCAATCTGTAGAATCAGGTACATAAGATTGAACTGCTAGATTGGTTTTATTTGTCAAATCTTTTCCTGATTTTTTAAAAACAGAGGTATAAGTCACACCACAATCTTGAGAAACCAACACTTCGAGTGTGTCTGACTTATTGGCATCTACAATTGCTGTTGCAGTATAAAAACTAAGGGTTGCACCATTTAATCCATTTAAGCTGATAACGGGTGAACGCAAATCTGCAATTGTAGTGCTTTCGTTCAAATTAAAATTTGAAAAAGATGCAGATTGTTTACCAGATTTTGCACCCATTAAAGATTCTTCCCAATTTGCAGCAGTTGGACTATTTGAATTCAAGATCCAATTTGTTGGAGGAAAATCGATGTCTTCAAAACTTTCTGCAAAAGGCAACATGTTTCCAATGCCAATATTGGTGGAAGCAATCAATGCATCATTGGTAGGATTTTCATCCAATAAAATTCCATTTACATTCGATAATGAGACGTTGAAAGTAGTTTTTCCATCAGGAAATACAATTGAAGGGAGATTAAAAATTGTTTCATCAAAAGGAAGCAGATTTCCTTTCCAAGGAATTGCTACCGAAGGAGCATTATTTAATGAATAAGTAATATTTAAACTTGTAATTGCTGACGTTCCATTATTACTAAATCTTATAACCGGTGCTATTAAGTTGGTACAATAATTTTCGCAGTAAAGAGGTTTGTCGATTGATACCAATTGAACATCGCGTTGAGGAGGATTTCCCAATTTAAATGAAAATATTCTTGTTCGCCAACCAAAAACTGAGCCATACATAGCAGTTACCCAATACAAAGAATCGTTAGAAACATCGTTTACGATGTCGTTGTAATCGCCCCAACGGTTTCCATAAGTGCCATAGCCAGTTCCTTTGGAAGCAATTTGTTCAGAATAACTCATAAAGTTTAATGGATCAGCTGCATTTCTCCCAGTAAATCCTATAGAAGCATATTGCAAAGCACTTGAATTGTTATACGTTAATGCAATTTGTCCTTTATTGTTTTGTGTAACAGCACCAATAAAGCGGTGCATCACCGCCGAATTGTTACAACCTGTATTTTGTTGAGGTGAAAATGTACTTTGTTGGTATATATTCCAATCGCCTGTAGCTTTACGAATCTCGTACCAACGTAAACCAGCAGTTCCTGATCCATTTGCATTAACAGTATGGTTGGCAACAATAGATTGATAGCTTCCAAAATTTCTGTAATAAGGTCGATTCATAATTCTACCGCTGATAACATCGTAACCTTGTCCATTTAAAGAAGATGCACAATTTCTGGTTTCGCATACAGTTGAATTGAATGCGGCAACTGGAAGCGTTTTGATGATACTTGCTTTTGAATTGAGTGGATTTGCAAAATCTACGCTAAATCCGATTATTCCTAAACTATCGGAGTCTGTGCTTTCTGGGGTAAGATTATCGTCGCTATAATACAGAAACATTCCGGGTGTACCATTAGGAGCGGGGGTATTTCCTGCAAGTGCAATTGGGCACATGGAATTGTATTTGTTGGATGAACTTACAAAACGAACCCGTTGGGCAGTTGCAGAAACATTACCAGCTATCATCTTTTTTTTATCGAATGCCCACACAGAATTTCCTAAATAGCTATTGGTAAAATCTCTCGACATTCCATACCAGGCATCGTGCCAATTGGTATATTTGGGATAATCAGGAAAAAATCCATCTGTATAAAATTCATAAACAAACCATGCTCCAGTTGGATCATTGGTTTGAGAAACGGCTATAATCAAAGTGTTTACATTGATACCAGTTTTGGAAGAATCGCCAAATTCAGTCATTACAAATCGGTCTTCAAGATTATCGTACCAAGTAATGCAATCGCCTGCACCATTAAAACTACTTCCAGGAAGTTGATCTAAAAACATTTTAGTGGTTAAACCCTTTCCGAATTTGTCGAAAACCTGAAAACTAGCACTACCATTAACGCCATTAATCATTTGGATAAGATGATTGGGTCCAACAGCGAGCGATGGATCACCAGGAGAAATGGTTGAGGTATATAAACCATCAAAAGATGTGTTGACGGAGCCTCCCGTGTTTGCAACTGCTAAAGCTTTTTCCGTTTGGAGGTTTAAGTTTCTATTGTTTTGAAGAGAATAATCGGCTTGTAAAACAGGATCTGGACCTTGATAATTGCTTCCGTAAGCTTTAAAAGTTAAGGGTTGAAAATCATGGGCAAAAATCAAACCTCTGGAGTCGCGGGTTTTAATCAATAATATAGGATTACTATCGTCTGGATGAAAATCAGCTAATTTTGTAGTTACTGCGGTACGCAATCCATTAATAATTTCAGTATTTTTTACTGTTTGTGCAAAAAGTGTTACCGTTAAAAGGATAAAAGCTATTACTTGAACTAGAAATTTCATGTAAGTTGGATTGAACAATAAAAAAGCTTTAAGAAAATCAAAAGTAATCTAAAAAGCTTGATTTATGTAGTAAATTACATCAAAGCTCCAGCGATACAAGCACACATTAGGCATGCAATAGTTCCACCCAACAATGCTTTTAATCCCAATTCGGTTAAATTTTTACGCTGGTTTGGTGCCAATTGGCTAATTCCACCTATTTGAATGCCTATAGATGCAAAATTTGCAAAACCACAAAGTGCGTATGTTGTAATTAAAATTGATTTTGGATTTACAATTAGTCCAGCATTTTTCAATTTACCAAAACTTATGTAAGCTTGAAATTCGTTAATAACAGTTTTTTCACCCAACAATTGGCCAACTTGCACCATTTCATTAGGATTTACGCCAATAAGCCATGCAATAGGTGCAAACAAATAGCCCAAAAGCATTTGAAAAGACAATCCTTCGTATCTTCCTTTTGAAAAATCTTTAATAAAATTGTTTAAACCCAGATGGTAGCCAATTGAACCTAGAATCCAATCTAAGAAATACATCATTGCAGTAAAAACAATCAACATTGCTGCCACATTAACAGCCAATTTTAAACCATCTGTAGTTCCCAATGAGATGGAATCCAATACATTCTCACCCAATTTATCTTTATTGATTTTAATTTCTTTTGAAACAGTTTCGGTTTGAGGGAATAAAATTTTAGAACAGACAATTGCCGCCGGAGCACTCATAATAGATTGGCTTAACAAATGAAGTGCAAAGTATTGTTGTTGAACAGGATCGTTACCACCTAAAAAAACAACATAAGCCGCAAGAACAGAACCGGCAGTATTTGCCATTCCGCCAACCATTATACACAAAATCTCGCTGCGATTCAAATTTTCTAAAAACGGTCGAATCATAACAGGAGCTTCTGTTTGACCTAGAAATATATTTGCAGCAGTGGAAACACTTTCTGCACCAGAAATATTCAATTTGCTCAATAACTTTGCAAAAACATGAACAACTTTTTGTAAAATTCCTAGGTAATACATTAATGCAGATAAAGCCGCGAAGAAAATAATATTGGGTAAAACTTGAAATGCAAAAATATAAGCCCAACTACCGCTTGCATCAACCAAATTTCCAAACATAAACTCTGCACCTTTATGTGAAATATTAATCAATTCCACAAATTTTTGCGACATCCACTCGATGAACATTCTAAAGAAATTGTATTTGCCTTTACTTAAAACGCCAATGGCAAAAGCAATTTGAGCCACAAGACCAATTCCCACCAATTTCCAATTTATCGCTTTTCTGTTGTTGCTAAAAATAAAACACAACAATAATAAAAAGGTCATTCCCAATAATCCACGAAGTAAATTTTCACCCATTAAGCTCATTGCAAGTTCGTTTTGAATAAAAAAAGAATTATAGTTTCTGTTTTGGTGAAATCTTTTTCATAAAATCTGCAAACAATTTATTTAGGTCTGGTGAAATCTTAAAAAAGACAATCATTAACCCATAAATGCCGATGAAAAGCAATGAAGATACAACAACATTGAAATAAATATTACCAGTTGAAGGAATTATCCAAATTAGAAAGAAACTAATTAAACCAATTCCAAAAACTTTTAGGTTTTCAAGGGTGAATGGTTGTAGTTTATAAATTTTCCAAATCGCTATAAAACGAATTAAATTAAAAAAGATGATAGCAATTAATCCGCCATAAGCCGGACCACTTAAACCTAATTTTTTTGTCAAATAATAATTGAGCACCAATGAAACCACTACAAAAAAAAGATTTGAGTAGAGATCTATTTTCCAGTGTTTAGAGAGCACTAGAATTTGAGAATTAAGACCCGTTCCGAGGTCAATAATTTTTGCAGCACCCAAAATTAAAACAATATAACCTATTGAAGCATATTGAGGTCCAAGTAAACTCACCAATTCATCAACATTGAGGTAAATAATTGCCAATAATCCAACCCCGATTACCAATAAATTTAATGCAGTTTTTGTGTATAAAGAAGATAATCGAGTATAATTTTTGTCTTTCCAAGCTATTGCAATTTGAGGGGTTGCGGAGGCAACTAAACTTCTTTGTGGAACTTCCATCAGGGTGATTACAAAAGTGGCTACATTAAAAACTGCAATATCAGATAGCCCCCGAACAGATTGCGTTCCTAAAATTATGGTATCATTGGTTCGGGCTAATGCATTTAAGACTGAGCTTGCAAAAAATGCAAAGCCAAAACCAGCCATTTTAGGAGATAATCTATGCGTCAAATTGCTAATTTCAGGCACAAAATAAATGCTTTTCGTTCTGTGTACAATCAGCATCAATGCAATCAAAGCGGGGAAATAAGCAAAAGAAAACGCGGTTATAAAATTGCTAAAATCTTTTATCCATCCCAATGCCCAAATTATAATTAATATGGTTATTGTGAATCTGAAAAGAAATTCACGTAAAAAACTTGAAACTATCGACTTTTTAGTAATCCAAGCATAAGCTTCATATAAACTAAAAAGTGTTAATCCTATGGTTAATGGGTAAAGTAAATAATAATATTGTATTAAAAGAGGCGAACGATAACTGAATTTTCGAATGAAAATGGGCTTGAATATTGGAAGAGCAATAAGAAAAATAACTAAGGCAATTATATTTATCCCTAATGTAATGAAAAACAAATCGTTTTTTTTTGTAGGGAGATGCTTTTGGTAGAAAGGAAAAAATTTGAGCGTAACAGATATCATACCAGCCGAACAAACTGATGATAATAGAACAGCTAATTCAAGTAAAAAACGAGTAATTCCAAATTGTTCGGTAGAGAAAAACTTTGGGAATAAGAATAGAATATTAATTCCACCGATTAAAAATCCGGCATATATAAAAACCAATGAAACTAAACTCTGGTGCCGGATGGTTGTCATCTAAAAAATAAATTGGGAAATGAGAACATTTATTATAAAGCTGTAATTTAATCAATATTAAGCTTTACAGTTCAATAAATAATGAGAATCTCATTTCCCTATTATATTTAAGCCATGTGTTCTTCAATCTTTTTTACAAAATTACCCTTAGGTTGTGCACCAACCAATTTATCAACTACTTGACCACCTTTGATAAATAAAATTGCAGGGATAGATGTGATATTGAAATTGGTTGAAAGTGTTGGGTTGTTGTCAACATTCACTTTTCCAATATTAACTTTACCTTCATAATCTTTTGCCAATTCTTCAATAACTGGTCCTATTGCACGGCAAGGTCCGCACCATTCAGCCCAAAAGTCAATTACTGTTAGTTTATCTGATTCAAGTACATCTGATTTAAAATTAGCGTCTGTAAATTCTTTTGCCATAATTGTATATTTAAAAAGTAATAACTAGTTTGCAAAGTTAATTCCAATTTTCGAAGACTGTTGACTTTTGTATAAAATCATTAAGACATTGAAACATTTACATCAATATAGTCATGCTCTAAAAGATATGCTGTCAATTCGTCATTCATTTCAATGCCATTTCCGGAAGAAAACAATTGAACTTGCCAATTGTTTTTTGGTTCATACATTTTTACTTTTAGATTGGTATTTCCGGGGTATTTACGTTTGTTTTCTTCAAAAAATGCAATATGCTTCTCTGTGAAGAGTTTTATCATAATATGCATTTCAAGCGATTTGGTCATTGATTTTTTTACCGTTTCCAATAAGCAAATATCAGTTACGTGAAAGTTCCATTCATTTCTTTTTTCCCATTTTTCAAATTTACCCTGAACAAATAAACAAGTACCTGGCTCAAAATAGTTGAGGTATTTCATATACATCTCACCAAAAAGTGTTATTTCTGTGTTGCCAGTAAAGTCTTCTAATGATAAAACACCGTATTTCTTTCCTTTCTGAGATATCCTGTGTTGAGCATTGGTAACGAAGCAAGACATTTTAATAACTTTTCCTGGATTGGGTTGCAATTCTACCGAACTTTTAAATTCTACATAATCTGAAACAGGCATAAAGCCGTAAAATTTATTTTCAAAGCGATAATGGTCTAAAGGATGACCACTTATAAATATTCCGGTAACATCTTTTTCGTGGTCTAAAAACTCAGTTAGAGACCAAGGTTTACATTCAGGAATTCTTGGAGGAGGAATTTCCATCATTGGTAAATCGCCAAACAATGTATTTGCAGTGTTGCTGTTTTGTGCTTGCCAAACATTACCAAATTTTATTATTTTTTCCAAGCCCGTTGAATTGTCTGCATCAGGCACATGAAAATATTGAGCACGGTGCAATTCTGGGAAACAATCAAAAGCACCTGCATAAGCAAGGCATTCAAGCGATTTTTTGTTTACGGCACGTTGATTAACCCGTTTTACCAAATCAAAAACGGAAGTAAAAGATTTCTTTTTGTGACGGTCTTCCATTATAGCTTCAACTGCAGCTTCACCAACACCTTTCAATCCACCTAACCCAATTCTGATTTCACCTTTAGCGTTAACGGCAAATCCTTTGTGAGATTCATTAATATCTGGACCCAAAACTTTCAATCCCATTCTTTTACATTCTTCCATAAAGAAGGTTAGTTTTTCAATTGCACCAGCGTGGTTCAGCACACTAGCCATATATTCTGCGGGGAAATGAGCTTTTAAATAAGCGGTTTGATAAGCAACAAAAGCATAACATGTAGAGTGAGATTTATTGAAAGCATATTGAGCAAAAGCTTCCCAGTCTGTCCAAATCTTTTCCAATTTAACTTCAGGATGACCTTTTTCTGTTGCACCCTTAATAAATTGTCCCTTCATTTTGTCCAAAACCGATTTGTTTTTTTTACCCATTGCTTTTCGCAAAACGTCGGCATCTCCTTTGCTAAAACCAGCAATTTTTTGTGCAAGCAACATTACCTGCTCTTGGTAAACGGTAATTCCGTAAGTATCCTTTAAATACTCTTCCATAACGGGTAAATCGTAAGAGATTTCTTCTCTGCCGTGTTTACGATCTACGAAGTTCGGAATGTAAGACATTGGTCCCGGACGATAAAGGGCGTTCATTGCAATAAGATCATTGAAATGATCGGGCTTTAGAACGCGAAGGTATTTTTGCATACCGGGACTTTCAAATTGGAAAGTGCCAATGGTTTCTCCACGCTGGTATAGTTGGAAAGTCTTTTCGTCTGTTAATGAAATTGTATCTAAATCAATATTAATTTTGTGATTTTGGCGAATAAGTTCAAGAGCAGTTTTAAGAACATTCAATGTTTTTAATCCCAGGAAGTCCATTTTAATAACACCAGCTTCTTCGATAACACTTCCTTCAATTTGGGTAACCCAAAGTGGAGAATCTTTAGCGGTACAAACTGGAAGTAGTTCCGTTAAGTCTTTTGGAGCAATAATTATTCCGGCAGCGTGGATACCAGTATTTCTAACAGAACCTTCAAGGATTACAGCTTCTTTCAAAATTTGAGCTCGAAGGTCAGAACCTGCAAAAATCTCTCTAAGTTTTTTTACATTTTCAAGTTCATCAATAGAAAGATTTTCTTTTTCCGTTAAACTTTTTTCGCCGGTGATATTGGCTAATAGAACACGTTTAAGTTCAATTCCTGGCTTATCAGGAATCAATTTTGCCATGGCATTAGATTCGGGAAGTGGAAGATCCATAACCCTTGCCACGTCTTTAATACTCATTTTGGCAGCCATTGTTCCATAAGTAACAATTTGAGCTACTTGATTTCTGCCATATTTTTCTACCACATAATCAATAACTTTCTGTCTGCCGTCATCATCAAAATCTGTATCAATATCTGGCATACTTTTACGATCCGGGTTAAGGAAACGCTCAAATAGTAAGTTGTATTTTATGGGGTCAATATTGGTTATTCCAATACAATATGCAACTACAGAGCCAGCGGCAGATCCTCTGCCAGGACCAATAAAAACGCCCATATCTTTACCTGCCTTAATAAAATCAGATACAATCAAAAAATAACCGGCAAAACCCATGGTATTGATGGTGAACAATTCAAACCGAAGGCGTTCATCAATTTCAGGTGTAATTTGATCGTATCTTTTTTTTGCACCTTCCCATGTAAGGTGTTCTAAATATTCGTTTTGAGAAGAAAAAGATGGGGGAACCACAAAATGGGGGAGAAGGATATCACGCTTTAAATCCAATAACTCAACCTTGTCAACAATTTCGTTGGTATTGTCAATCGCTTCAGGCAAATCTGCAAAAAGTTTCGACATTTCCGCCGTGCTTTTTAGATAGAATTGATCGTTTGGAAATGCGAACCTTTTGTTTTTTGTTTGTACATCATCATCCGAAAATTCTCGCAATGCAGGCGTTGCCTTTTTTTCATTGGTATTAATACATAGAAGGATATCGTGTGCATTAAAATCAGATTGTTCAACGTAATGAGAATCATTAGAAGCAATTACTTTTACACCATATTTTTTTGCAAACTTTAACAAAATCAAGTTTACTTGATCTTGTTCCGCCATTCCGTGACGCTGTAATTCTACATAATAATCATCTTGAAAAATATTCAACCACCACTTGAATTCATTTTCAGCATAGGCTTCTCCCTTTCTAATAATGGCTTGAGGCACCATTGCTCCAAGACAACAAGTTGTAGCAATTAGCCCTTCGTGGTATTTATGAATAAGTTCTTTGTCAATACGCGGATATTTTGAATACAAGCCTTCAATATATCCAAGAGAAGTCAATTTTACAAGATTTCGATACCCAATATCATTTTTTGCCAGAAGAATTTGATGGCAGCGAGGGTCTTTTTCATCCTTTGTAAACGTTTTTCGATGTCTGTTTTCAGTAATATAAAATTCACATCCAACAATGGGCTTAACTTTTAGCGGACTATTTTTGTCGTCTGGATTAACTTTGTATTTATACGCTTCGGCTACAAACTTAAAAGCTCCGAACATGTTTCCATGGTCTGAAATTGCCAAAGCAGGCATGTTGTCAGCTAATGCTTTTTTGTAAAGAGGTTCAATTCCTGCAGCACCATCAAGTAAAGAATACTGGGTATGGAC
>CAMBYC010000089.1 GCA_945871875.1 Sphingobacterium thalpophilum | reverse complement strand
TGAATGTGGCTCACAATAACCCGACATTAAAATACTATTCCTACTATTTTCAATCGCATTACTAATATGATGCTTCACCCTTCCTGCCTCTGCCATTCCACTTGATGAAATGATTACACATGGCTCGTTTCTATAATTTAATTTTTTAGACTCTTCTCTCGTTTGAACATATTGCAATCCCTCAAACGCAAATGGATCTGCATCACTTTCTAACACTTTCTGAATAAATTGATTGAAATATTTGGGATATTTCTTCACAATTTCTGTGGCTTTAATACTGAGTGGACTATCAACAAAATAATCCAATTTAGGCAATCTTCTTTCTATTTCCAATTGGTTTAGAGCAAAAAGAATTTCCTGTGTGCGTCCAACACTAAATGCAGGAATTATTAACTTCCCTTTTTTTGTAATACATGTTTTTTCAATCCATTCTAACAACAAATCTGGTGCTGCAAGGTGAAAATCATGCAAAGAATTGCCATAAGTAGATTCAATAATTATAACATCAGACTGCTCAAATGTTTGTGGTGATTTTAAAATAATGTCTCTATATCTACCAACATCACCACTAAATGTGATTTTTTTTGTATTACCATTTTCTTGAACCCTAAGATGTACCGCTGCACTGCCAATAATATGTCCAGCATCGGTAAATTGTAATTCAACACCTTCTTCTATTTTTTGCCAAGTATTGTAATCGATGGCTACAAACTGGTTGGCAGCTTCAATTGCATCTTCAGTTGTGTACATTGGTTGAAGAAAAGGTAATCCTTTGGCTGCTCTTTTTTTGTTTACATATCTAATATCGCCTTCTTGTATTCCAGCAGAATCTTCCATCAATACAGTAGCCAACTCTTTTGTTGCGGGTGTACAATAAATCTTTCCCTTAAATCCATCTTTAACCAATTTGGGCAACAAACCGCTATGGTCTATATGAGCGTGTGATAAAACTACAACAGTTAATTCAGAAGGATTAAAACCCCAATTTCTATTTAAACCGTCGGTTTCTTGTCCCATTCCTTGGAACATACCGCAATCGAGTAATATTTTTTTCCCATTGATAAGGGTAAGCAAGTGTTTTGAACCGGTTACACAACGGGCAGCTCCATGAAAAGCAATTTTCATATTGTTTTGATTTTAGCCTTAAAAGACCATGTTATTATAAATTCTGCAACCAACTCATTTTCTTTATTGTATCCCCTTGAAATTGTAGAAACCCTTATTCCTTCACCCGTTTTTATGGTCTCTTCTACCGCTTCTCTAATTAATTCACCATCTTCACAATGAAAACTTATAACTCCTGTGGCCTTTTTAAAAAAATCACTGCTCATGTTTACTACCAACATAGAAACCGCAGGATTTTGCTTATACACATTCATCAATGCCAAAACACCACTACTTAATTCGGCTGCCATCGCCAAACAAGCAAAATATATCGAATGAAACGGATTTTTTGAAAACCAAGATAATGGAATGGTTACCACTGACGAATATGTACTAATATCTCTTACTCTAACTCCCGAAAAATAAGCTGCTGGCAATTTAGTAAGCAGAAAATAACTCTGAATTAAAGGATTGGTCATCTTTTTGATGAAATCATTAGATTGTTCCATTTTAAAACTTTTAGAGATTGAAAATTATAACCACTTCAAATTACAAATTTGAAACCGCATTTTAATCATTTAACCCTAAATAACTTTTTAAATTGATTCAATTTCAATCTGGTTACGAAGTAAATCGTTAAAAGTATCAGACTTTCTAATCAAATGTTTGGTTTCTTTCATCACCAAAACTTCTGCTGGCTTTAACCGTGCATTAAAATTGCTACTCATTTCAAAGCCATAAGCACCGGCATTGTGAAACACTAAAACATCTCCTTCCCTAACTTCATTCAACATTCTATCGTTCGCAAATGTATCCGTTTCACAAATATTACCAACAATTGAATATTCGGTCAACGCTCCTTGTGGATTGCTTATATTTTCTATATAATGGAATGCATCGTAAAACATTGGTCTTATAAGATGATTGAAACCACTATTTACACCAACAAATACTTTTGCTGGTGTATGTTTTACCACATTTGCTTTTACCAAAAAATATCCACACTCACTTACCAAAAACTTTCCAGGCTCAAACCAAACTTTTAGTTTTTTACCTGATTGCTCTTCAAATTGTTTAAAGGCTTCCCCAACCATTAAACCCAACTGTTCCATATCTGTACCATTTTCATCTTTCTTAAAAGGAACCTTAAACCCACTGCCTAAATCTATCAATTCCAAATCTGGAAACTCATCAACCAACTTAAACAATATATCTAATCCTTGCAAAAACACTTGTGGGTCTTTGATTTCAGAACCTGTATGTATATGTAAACCTTTTACCTTTAATTGAGTTGTGTGTAGAATATTTAAAATATCGGGGATTTGTTCTAAAGAAATGCCGAACTTACTTGCTCCATAACCTGTTGAAATCTTAATATTACCTCCAGCTAAAATGTTTGGATTCAACCTTATTAATACAGGATAACTTGAACCATAGGTTTTTCCAAATTGTTCCAATATAGGTAAATTGTCAATATTGATATTTACACCCAATGCTGCGGCTGCTTCAAATTCATTAAAGTCTGTGCAATTGGGGGTAAACAAAATTTGTTCAGGTTTGAAGCCTGCAAGTAATCCCAATTGAACTTCATTGATGCTTACACAATCTAAACCAGCCCCTAAGCTTCTGATGTATTTTAAAATATTTATATTGGTAAGTGCTTTGCAAGCATAAAAAAAATGTGCATCTGTTGTTTGGAAAGCATTCTTTAAAACACTGTATTGGTATTCAATGCGATCTGCATTATAAACATACAATGGAGTACCAAATTGTTGGGCAATATTTACAAGTTGATTTGTTGATAATTGAGGAGCTGGTAATAATTGGGTATTCATTCGGTCTGCAAATTAGTAATTAGTAGTTAGTAGTTAGATAACATTAGTGAATTCGTGGCAAAATTAGTAGTTAGTTGTTAGTAATTAGATAACATTCGTGGCAAAAAACATCTATTCGTGCATTCGTGGCAATAAACATTTATTCAAGCATTCGTGGCAATTCAGTAGATAAAGTTTCGCTTTTATCAGGATCAAAGTGTTCTGCATTTACCAATGTAGGAGATATCATTTGTTCAGACAAAATATCGTTTATCTTTGGCAATTCGTTAGGAGAATTTATCCCAAAATAATCCATAAAACTTTTTGAAGTACAATAAACAAGGGGCTTTCCTGGTAGTTGTTCATTTCTTCCGGTGATGATTATCAATTCTTTTTCCAACAGCTTTTGAATGCTGTAATCACAATTTACACCTCTAATAGATTCGATAAATGATTTTGAAATAGGCTGACGATAGGCTATAATTGCTAAGGTTTCTAATGCTGCATTTGACAACCTTTTTAAGAACTTATCGCCATTTAATTGTGCAATGGTTTTATGATAATCTCTTTTGGTAAGAAATTGCCATCCACCGCCACTTTCCCTAAGTTCAAAAGGGAAAAATTTTGTACTGTATTTTTCTATTATACCTTCAATGGATGTTTCAATCTGCTCAAGCACAATTTTATCTTCCATAAACCCGAATGCATTATTAACCAACTCTAGTATTTCTAATGCTGTTAATGGCTTTTCGCTGGCAAATATTAATGCCTCTGTATGTAAAATCAGGTTTGGAACTTCCATTTAACTAAATGAATTTTAAAATTCCCCAACTCCATTTTAAAAGTTGGGGAATTAAAGACTTTATCCTTGCAAAGCTGCTGCACCTGAAACTATCTCTGTAAGTTCTGTGGTAATGGCTGCCTGACGAGCCCTATTGTATGATATTTTCAAACTCTTTAATAATTCATTGGCATTTTCAGAAGCTTTATCCATAGCAGTCATACGTGCTCCATGCTCAGATGCATTGGCATCTAATAAGGCTTTATACAACTGTGAATTTAAAATCTTTGGCATCAATTCTTCTATCAATACCTCTTTAGCTGGTTCAAAAATAAATTCTGCATTTGCAGCTTTTTGACCTTGCTTTAAAGGAGTTTTTGGAATGGGTAAAAAACGTTCTGCTATAAACTGTTGACTAGCTGCATTTCTAAATTCACTATAAACTAATTCAATTGCATCAAATTCATTATTCTCAAATGCTTTAACTGCCTTTTCTGCAATACTTTTTATGTGATTGAAGTTTAACTGTAAAAAGCTATCTCTAAACTCGTCGTTTACATTAAAGCCTTTGCGCTGAAAATATTCAGTTCCTTTTTTGCCAATTCCCCAAATGGTAACATTACCATTTTTCAATTGCTCTGCATATTGCTCATCAATTGTAGAAATCGCCAACTTAATAATATTGGCATTGTAAGCTCCACACAATCCTCTGTCGCTGGTAACTACAATTAACAATACCTTTTCAATTGGTCTTTCTGCAGCCAATTTAATGCTTGATGAATCTCCTTCACTATTGCTAATGATATTTCCCAAGATTTCTTGTAATTTCTTGGTGTATGGTCTCATTTGTACAATAGCATCTTGTGCACGCCTCAACTTTGCGGCACTTACCATCTTCATCGCCTTTGTAATCTGTTGTGTGGATTGTACTGATTTTATCCTGATTCTGACCTCTTTGAGTTGTCCAGCCATAAAAATTTGATACTTTTTTTAAACAAATGAAGGGCTACTGCCCCTCATTATTGATTCCTTTACGAATACAAAACTACTAAAATTTGTCTGTATTTATAAATTCACTTGTATAATTATATGTTTTCTATCTTCTTAAAAATATAAAATGATACATTTTCATAATTATACGCTTCATTATTAATCCATTCTCCTAGATCTATAATCACCTTGTGATTGATTAGATTGTGTAGATTGACCATTAAATCTGTTGAATCGATAAGTAAACGTAAGCATAAAATACCTAGTCAACCTATTGGTTCTAGTATCTGTAATATTGCTTCCTGTAACTTGTCTAGTTATACTTTTATTCTGATTCAAGATGTCAAATCCAGACAATCTTATGAAACCATTTTTCTTTTTGAAGATGGTTTTTTCTAAGGATGAATTCAATAAAGTGATGTTTGAATTTACACCCGCAGCCAATCCATTGTTTAATGTTCTTTGCACATCGTATCTAAATATAATCCCTTGGGGTAAATCTACCCTCGCATCTGAAGCCAAAACCCAAGAATTGTAACTCTGGTTGTTGTTTGACGACAAAGTATATTTACTGCTGTTGACATTGTAACGTGGTCCAACATTTAATTCTAACCAACTCTTGTAGTTGAATTCATAAGTAAACCCTTGAGAAAAGATGACGTTCTTTCCAATATTTCTTTTGCTGTCTATCATTGCAATATTGTGGTTGTAATTTGCAGAACCATTTAAGCTAAATACGTGTGTTCTGTTTTGAATGGGTTTGCTCCAATTGTAAAATCCTGTTAAGTTATAATATCCGTTAACATTTTCAGGTGTTGATAACTGGGCGCCATTGGTTCCCAAGGGAATAATATTATTTACAATCTGGTTTTGAATCATATTGGCATTCATCCCCACAAACAATACTTTACCCGAAGAGAAGTTAAAATTATTGAAATACAAAGTGAAATTATGACTTTGTGATGGCTTCAAGAAAGGATTACCCTGAGTTTGATATTGTGGGTTTGAAATGTCTCTAACCGGCTGCATTTGAGCAAAACTAGGCTGAGATGCATTTCCCTGATAATTAAAGTTCAATGTTTTTGTACGAGTAAAGTTATAAGCCAATCGAGCTACTGGAAAAACATTAACTCTGTTTTGCGGCATATATGAACTGTCTTTGGTTATTGAATATCCATTTAAAATTACCGGTTGAAAACTTACGCCCAAAGAATAATTGTACTTCTTTTTAACGGTGCGAAGATTTGCACCAATGCGCTGTGTTAAAAAATCGTTTTCATAAGCATTGCTTAACAATTGATTGATTATTGGCAATCCGGTTGCCAAATCAGAATTTTTTCTATCATTTCGTGTAAAACTTTTATTTACACTATATATCAAATCAACATACTTATCTTTTGCAATGGGTTCAGAATAATTCAAACGAATAAAAGCACCATTATTCATATTGTTTTGACCAATCAACTGTTTTATAATCAAAGTTGTATTTATTGGAGATAAATTATTATTTATGTTGTTGGTATATTGATCAGATAAAGTTGTTGACGAATTCAAATACATATTTACAGATAAGTTTCTTCCTCTTTTTTGGAATTTATGGTTGTAAATAGCGTTTACATTGATGTTTGGCGAACGTGAAAGCGTTGAATCTTTGTTTGTACCTATACTGGTTGTAACCAACTTATCTCTGATGTATTCAAAACTTGATCCTGTTTCATTAATACTTTCTGAAAAAGAAATTTGCGGACTAATTTTCACATAATTGAAAGAATCAATATTGTATTCAAAGTTCAAATAAGAGTTGTGGCGATTGGATTGGTTATACGCTTTTGAAAACTTGTTGTTTGTAAATGATCCTGTTGAAAATAAGTTTTGTTGAGATACATCAGTTATTACATCCGTCATTCTTCTGGAGAAGCTGTAACTTCCATAAAAAGACCCCTTTTTGTCACCAGTAAAATCTGATCTAAAGTTGGTTCCAATAGAATTTGTAGAAGTGATACCATCTCCACCGCCTGAATTTGAATTTTGGTTGTTTCCACCCATCATTGCAAATCCACCGCCACCACCGCCGCCGCCGCCACGGTTTTGACCACCACCGCCGCCGCCAGTATTGAACAAGCTAGAATTAACATTATTGGAATTAGAAAAAACTGAAAACTGGTTGTTGTTATTAAAATAATTTGCAGAAAGTGAAGCTTGATAACGGTCATCATCTCCTTTTCCAACAGTTAATCTTCCAAATGTTCCTTTGTTTTTATCTTTTTTCAATTGTAGATTAATTACTTTATCTGGCTCACCATCTTTTATACCACTTACGCTCGACATATCACCGTAATCATCTACCACCTGAACTTTATCAATCATATCTGCTGTAAGTTCCCTTGTTGCAGTTTTCACATCTCCTTGGAAAAAGTCTTTTCCATTTACACGCACCTTAGTAACTTGTTTACCTCCAGCTGTAACAGTTCCATCTTTATCAACAGTAACTCCAGGCAATTTTTTTAATAAATCTTCAACAAGTGCATTGGGCTTAACTTTAAATGAATCTGCTTTAAACTCTACTGTGTCTTCTTTCATTATGATGGGAGGAGAAGAAATTACGATTTCTTCCATATAAGTATAAGATGGAGTAAGACGAATATCTCCGGCATCAATTATCATTTCACTGTTGTCAAATTTTTTCTGGAAAGGCAAAAAACCTGAATTGGATATTTTTATAACAAATGGTCCTGCTTTTACACCTTGGAAACTGAAACTTCCTACATTATTGGTGATTGTTTTAAGCGTGTCTGAACCAGATGGGTAAAACAATTGTACTGTTGCTTTGTAGATTGGTGTTGAACTGGTGTCTTTAGCTTGTCCTTTTACGATTCTGTCTTGTGCTGAAGCTGCAGTAACTACAAATAGAAAAGAAAAAGATAACAAGAATAATTTCAAACTGTGCATAATAATTGGTAAATAGTTGATTGGAAACTGAAATTCGGGGTATTAGATGCTAAATGTTAATATTAACCTTCGGGGTGATTAAATTGTTCTATTGATTAGGCTAATTTTATTTTCGTAATTTCGCTTTTTTAAAATCAAAACTTTGGGTTAGATTTTTTGTTTTTACTTTTGAATATTGACTTTTAATAATATGTTACAATTTTTATCTAAGATTTTTGGAGGCAGCAAATCGGAAAAAGACGTTCAAAGAATATTACCGATTGTACAAAAGACTAAAGTTTTTTTTGATGCTTACAGCAAACTAAGCAACGACGATTTAAGGGCAAAAACATTTGAATTTAAATCGTTGATTCAACAAAGGTTACTTGCAACAGACAAAGAGATTGTGAACTTGGGCAATCAAGCAGAAGCTTTACCAGCGGATGATTTTAACGGAAAAGATTTACTTTACAAGCAAGTAGATGATTTAAGAAAATCAAGAAACCAACAAATTGAAAAAGTGTTGGAAGAAATTATGCCCCAAGCATTTGCTGTAGTAAAAGAAACTGCCCGCAGATTAAGTACAAATGCTGAATTGGTATCTGCAGCTACTCCATTAGACAAAGAACTTTCCATTAAGAAAGATTATATCCGTGTTGAAGGAGAAACTACCTATTTCAAAAATACTTGGATGGCAGCAGGAATTCCTGTTACATGGAATATGGTGCATTATGATGTGCAATTGATTGGTGGTGCCGTTTTGCATGAAGGAA
The DNA here is from genome assembly GCA_945871875.1 of Sphingobacterium thalpophilum. Classification (GTDB taxonomy): domain Bacteria; phylum Bacteroidota; class Bacteroidia; order Chitinophagales; family Chitinophagaceae; genus Pollutibacter. Next base: position 4,468 of record CAMBYC010000089.1, on the reverse strand, counting down.
AAATTGCTGAAATGGCTACGGGTGAAGGTAAAACACTTGTATCTACCCTCCCCGCTTACCTAAACGCACTCGCTGGCGAAGGTGTTCATATCGTAACCGTAAACGATTACCTCTCTCGAAGAGATAGCGAATGGAATGGACCATTGTTTGAATGGCTTGGACTTACCGTAGATTGTATCGACAAACACGACCCCAATAGTGATGCTAGACGTAAGGCATACCGTGCCGATATTACTTATGGCACAAACAATGAATTTGGCTTTGATTACCTCAGAGACAATATGGTGCACACAAAAGATGAAATGGTTCAACGAAGACACCATTTTGCAATGGTGGATGAGGTAGATAGTGTTTTGATTGATGACGCCAGAACACCATTAATCATTTCTGGACCAGTTCCAAAAGGTGATGAACAACAATATCAAAATTTAAAACCACGTATCAACCAACTTGTTGAGGTTCAAAAAATTGTTGTAACAAAATCTTTAATAGAAGCAAAAAAACGCTTCGCTGAAGGGAAAGATGATCCTACTGAGGGTGGATTGCACTTGATGAGAGCTCATCGTGGTTTACCTAAAAATACTTCCCTAATCAAATTTTTGAGTGAGCCTGGCAATAAAGTAAAATTGCAAAAAGCCGAAAACTATTTTATTGCAGACCAGCAAAAAAATATGCCACAGGTTGATGAAGAACTTTATTTCCATATTGACGAAAAAAACAACCAAGTAGAACTAACAGATAAAGGATTACTATACATCACTAAATCTGGAGAAGATGCAGATTTCTTTATTCTTCCTGATTTAAGCATCACACTAACAGAAATTGAAAAAGCCAATCATAGTCCTGAAGAAAAGTTGCAAAAAAAGGAGTTGGTAATCCAAGATTATTCTCAAAAAGCTGAGCGAATTCATACTGTACAACAACTTCTAAAAGCCTATACATTGTTTGAAAGAGATGATGAATATGTGGTGATGGACGGTCAGGTGAAAATTGTTGATGAACAAACTGGTCGTATTTTAGATGGCAGAAGATATAGTGACGGGTTGCATCAAGCTATTGAGGCTAAAGAGAGTGTAAAAATTGAGGCGGCATCACAAACTTATGCCACCATCACTTTACAAAATTACTTCCGAATGTACCATAAATTAGCGGGTATGACGGGAACTGCTGAAACAGAAGCAGGTGAATTGTGGAACATTTACAAATTGGATGTGGTGACCATTCCAACCAATTTGTCATTAATAAGAAAAGACCACGAAGACCTTGTTTACAAAACCAAGAGGGAAAAATACAAGGCAATTATTGAAGAGATTGAAAAGTTGCGTTCAGATAAAAGACCAGTATTGGTTGGAACAACATCTGTTGAAGTGAGTGAGTTGATTAGTAGAATGTTACAGCAGAAAAAAATTCCACATAATGTATTAAATGCCAAACAACACGCTAAGGAAGCACAAATTGTTGCTGAAGCGGGTTTAGCTGGAAATATAACTATTGCCACTAATATGGCGGGAAGGGGAACCGATATTAAATTAGGCCCTGGGGTAAAAGAAGCGGGAGGTTTAGCTATTGTTGGTACAGAAAAACACGATAGTAGAAGGGTTGACAGACAATTGCGTGGACGAGCAGGTCGTCAAGGAGATCCGGGTTCTTCACAGTTTTACATTTCTTTGGAAGACGAACTGATGAGAATGTTTGGCTCTGACAGAATTGCTTCGCTTATGGATAGAATGGGCTACAAAGAAGGGGAAGTAATCCAGCATAAAATGATTACCCAAAGTATTGAAAGGGCTCAGAAAAAAGTAGAAGAAAACAATTTCGGAACTAGAAAAAGATTGCTTGAATATGATGATGTGATGAACAAACAACGCAATGTGATATATGCAAAACGCCAACATGCTTTGTTTGGAGAAAGATTAGCCGTGGATATTGACAATGCTTTTTACGGAGTAGCTGCACAATTGATTGCTGGTCACAAAGAAATCAATGATATCGAGGGTTTTAAACTTGGGGTAATCATGAACTTTGGACTAGAAACTGCAATTGGTGGGGAAGAATTCCAAAAAGGAAATCCAACCGACCTTACTGAAAAACTTTACCAAGAAGCCATTAGCACTTACAATAGAAAAAAACAAGAAATGATGAAACAATCATTGCCTGTTTTTGAAAATGTAAGAAAAATGCAAGGGGCTCATATCAATAATGTAGTGGTTCCATTTACAGATGGAAAAAGAGGAATCAACGTTTTGGTTGGATTAGATAAAGCCATCAAATCTAAAGGAGAAGAAATTTCCAATGCATTAGAAAGAACAATTACACTTTCAGTAATCGACGATACTTGGAAAGAGCATTTGAGGTCAATGGATGATTTGAAGCAAAGTGTTCAAACAGCGGTTTATGAGCAAAAAGATCCGTTGGTTATTTATAAAACCACTGCTTTTGAACTTTTCAGTACAATGACAGCTGAATTGAATAAAGACATTGTTTCATTCGTATGTTATGCTGGCATCCCTCTCAATGAAGAAAGCGCTCCACTTAAAGAGGGTAAATCAGAAAAAACGGACATGAGTAAAATGAAATTGAGGAAAGATGAACTGATTTCTGAAGGGAGAAGTACTGGCAATTCAAGAACAGAAGGCGATGGTTACAATAATAAAGAACCTGAAAAACAAGAACCTGTTCGGGTTGGTCCCAAAGTTGGAAGAAATGATGTATGTCCTTGTGGAAGTGGTAAGAAATATAAAAATTGTCATGGGAAAGATGAGTTATAAATAAAACAAGCCAGTTAACAACAAATATTGACCTATTTTGTAAAATATTTGATGTTAACTGGCATAATCTATTGAATATGATAAACAAAATCATTTGGATATTATTTTTTCCAGTTTTTGGATTTTCCCAAGCAAAATCTGTTGAAATCATTAAAGACCATAGATTAGATTTACTTATACAAAAACAAGAAGAGCTCAATAAAAAAGCATACCTTGAAAATAGGAAATCAATACCCGGTTTCAGAGTGATGGTAGTAAACACCAATGATAGAACAAAAGCATCGGATGTTAAAACAACATTGTTGCGTAATTTCCCAGAACATAAAACATATCTTATTTACCAATCACCAAATTTTAAAGTTCAAATAGGGAATTTCAAAACCCAAGTAGAAGCAGAAAAGCTAAAAAAAATCATTGTTAGATTGTACCCTGATGGGGTAATTATTGTGCCCACTACCATAGAAATCAAAACAGAGGAAGAAATCATCCAGAATTAACCATCTTTTTAAGCGGATTTCATGATTGAAGAAAAAATAGTTGCTCTTGCGTCTAAATACACTGCTGAAACAATTGCAATAAGGCATCATTTGCATGCACATCCAGAACTTAGTTATCAAGAATTTGAAACAGCTGCTTTTGTTGAGGCAAAACTCAATGAAATTGGAATTCTAAATATCAGAATGGGTATTACTGGTGTTCTAGGAATTATAGAAGGTAAGAATCCAGCATCACGTGTGATTGCACTTCGTGCAGATATGGATGCATTACCAATTCTTGAAGAAACCAATTTACCCTTTGCATCAACCAAACCAGGAGTTATGCACGCTTGCGGACATGATGTTCATACCAGTTGTTTGCTAGGAGCTGCAAAAATATTATCAGAAACCAAAGAAGATTGGCAAGGAACCATAAAATTAATATTTCAACCGGGTGAAGAAAAAAATCCAGGAGGTGCAAGTATTTTAATAAGTGAAGGTGTATTAGAAAATCCCAAGCCTGAATTAATAGTTGGAATGCATGTTAATCCACAATTAGAGACTGGCAAAATTAGTTTTCGTGGGGGTAAAGTTATGGCAAGTGCCGATGAAATCTATATCACCATTAAAGGTAAGGGTGGACATGCAGCGGCACCGCATCTTACTACAGACACAATTTTAGTTGGCTCGCATGTTGTGATAGGTTTGCAACAAATCATTAGCAGAAACAACAATCCTTTTAGCCCATCCGTTTTATCGATTTGTGCATTTAATGGCGGTTTTACTACCAATGTTATTCCCAATGAAGTAAAACTTATTGGCACATTTAGAGCGATGGATGAAAAATGGCGATTTGCTGCTCACGAATTGATCAAAAAACAAGCAACGGCAATTGCCTATGGAATGGGAGCAGAAATTGATATTTTAATAGATATAGGTTATCCCTCAGTGTATAACCATGAAGGATTAAATACCAATGCAATGGGACTAGCAAAAACCTTTTTGGGAGAAAAGTGTGTAGAAGAAACAGAATTAAGAATGGGGGCAGAAGATTTTGGCTACTATTCTCAAAAAATTCCGGGTTGCTTTTTCAGACTTGGCACAAGAAATGAAGCAAAAGGTATAACTACAGGCGTGCATACACCCACTTTTAACATCGATGAAGATGCAATTGAAATGGGTATAAAAATGATGGCGTTTTTAGGAGCAAACCTGAATATTAAT
>CAMBYC010000088.1 GCA_945871875.1 Sphingobacterium thalpophilum | reverse complement strand
TCTATATTATCTTCAGTAATCAACCACAATTCAGATATAGAAATTGTTTTGAATGAAAGAACTGCTTTTCACAAATTATCACATCTTACAAAACTTCCTTTTACTGTACCGGTTGGAAAACCCGAAACAATGGGTGCAGATCGTATGGCTTTGGCTGCCGCAGCGGTAAAATTTTTTCCAGGAAAAAATAATTTAGTAATTGGACTTGGAACTGCAATTACTTATAATTTTATTAATAAATACAATGAATTTTTGGGTGGAAGTATTTCGCCAGGTATGGAATTGCGTTTTAAATCTTTAAACGATTATACCGCAAAACTGCCACTGGTAAAGAAAGATTGGAATTTCCCGTTAATAGGTTACGATACCAAAACAAATATTTTGTCTGGCGTTATTTTAGGCATGGCAAAAGAAATTGATGGAATAATTGACGCTTATAACGAAAAATACGAGAACTTTAACATTGTATTAACGGGTGGAGATAGTTCTTATTTCGGAGTACACCTGAAAAATACGATATTTGCCGACCCTGATTTTTTATTTAAAGGACTATATGCAATTTCTTTCTACAATAACTAACTGCCGCAAGGCCTGCTTTCTTTTGACATTCAATGCGATAATGGCTTTGCCTTTGGCTGCCCAAGAAAATTCGCCTTATTCCCGCTTTGGTTTGGGAGATGTTTTGCCTACACAAAATATCTTGAACAGAGCAATGGGAGGAATAACAGCAGCTTACAGCGATGTACAGTCCGTAAATTTTTCAAACCCCGCATCTTATTCAAGTTTAAAACTTACTACCTATGATGTGGGCTTAGACTACAATAGTCGTAAGTTGAAAACCAGCAATGCATTGAAAAATTTCGCCTCCAATTATCTAATTCCCTCATATCTAAATGTTGGTTTCCCGCTAAGCAAAAAGAAAAACTGGGGAATGAACATTGGCTTGAAACCCAATACTAGAATCAATTACGATTTAATAAATAGAACTTTATTAACGGGCATTGATAGTGTAATCTACAATTATAAAGGAACTGGAGGTTCTTACCAGTTTTTTACTGGAATGGGTTATGGTGGTAAACATTTGAGTGTAGGGGTAAATGTGGGTTATCTATTTGGTAACAAACAATATTCTACCCAAATGATATTTTTAAACGATACCGTTGCTTATCAGAAGGCAGATTATGCTGATACAACTCGTTTTGGTGGCTTAACTTCAACATTAGGCTTACAATATCAAGGTAAAATATCTAAAGAAGTAACTTATCGTTTTGGTGCAACTTATACGATTAAAACAAATATGAGTGCTCTGAGGGATATTGCAAGAAATACTTTTGATTATTCGGCAAATGGAAATGTGGCTATAGATAGCATTTATAGAAAATCAGATCAGTCGGGCACTATTATTGCACCAGGCTCATTTAGTGTTTCAGGTGTGTTGGAAAAATTTGAAAACTGGATGATTGGTGCGGAATTCAATAACAATTATTGGAGTCAATACAGATATTACGGACAAAAAGAAGAATTAAAAGACAGTTGGACAGTTCGTTTGGGAGGTCAATATATTCCTTCTTATTTGTCGAGGAATTATTGGAGTAGGGTTTCTTACAGAGTAGGAGTTTATTATGGAACTGATTTTATTGCTAAAGGAAGTGGAATGAAGGTGAGTTCTTTCACTTTTGGATTTGGTTTGCCAGTGAGAAGAAACTTTTACACCAACCAATATACCAATATAAACACAAGTTTTGAAATTGGTTCAAGAGGAAGTAAAGCCAATTCAGTTAGAGAATCTATGTTTCGCTTTTCAATGGGCTTCAATTTAAGTGATATTTGGTTTGTGAAACGTCAATACCAATAAGCAGTATGGCAATGTTTTTAAAGAGTTTGATCAGCAAAATGGTTTTGCTTGCATTTGTGTGCAGCATTTTGTTGATTAGTTCTTGCGAAAATAAGGTTGCAGAAGTAGAAGCTTTATTTTCCAAACAAAAAGGTGTTGATGAATCACACGGAATTGAAGCTTATATGAGCAGCACAGGGAAGATGAAAGGAAGATTGCGTGCTCCATTAATGCTCCATTACCAAGATTCAATCCCTAGGATGGTATTCCCCAAAAGTTTGCATGTTGATTTTTTTAACGATTCAACAAGAATCGAAAGTAGGCTTGATGCTCGTTATGCTGAATATTTTGAGCAAACAAATAAAGTGTTTTTAAGAGATAGTGTAAAAGTTTTTAACAATATAGGCGATACCTTATTTTGTGATGAATTGTGGTGGGATCAAACATTGGCAAAATTTTATACCGATAAACCTGTTGAAATCCATAAACCAAAGGAAATTATAAAAGGTATTGGAATGTCTGCAACACAAGATTTTAGGTCTTTTGAGATTTACAAAATATCAAATAGCCTGCTTAGAGTACAAGGAATGGGAATGAATTGAGAATTAAAAATTAGGAATCAGGAATTAAGGATTATTCTTTATTTAATTTTATGATTAAATAATTTTATCTAAATTTACTTATAACCTTCTACTTACCACTTACCACTTACTACTAATTACTACTCTCTATGCATTATCGCTACATGGGCAAAACCGGATTGCAATTAAGTGTGCTTTCCTTTGGCAGCTGGGTAACTTTTCACAAACAAATTGAAGACAATACTGCAGATTCTCTAATGGGAATGGCTTATGATGCTGGTATCAATTTCTTTGATAATGCTGAAGGTTATGCTTTTGGTGAAAGTGAGAAAATGATGGGCCGTGTGTTGAAAGCAAAAAACTGGGATCGTACATCTTATACCGTTTCTTCTAAAGTATATTTTGGTTCAAGGGTTGATCCAAAACCGAACCAAACTGGATTAAGTCGCAAACATATAGTAGAAACTTGTCACGAAGCTTTACAGCGTTTACAGTTAGATTATTTAGACTTGTATTTCTGTCATCGCCCAGATACCAATGTGCCCATTGAAGAGGTAGTTTGGACAATGCACAATTTGATTCAACAAGGAAAGATTTTATATTGGGGAACTTCACAATGGAGTGGTGCTGAAATTATGGAAGCCCATAGAGTTGCACAACAATATGGTTTAATTGGACCAACAATGGAACAACCTCAATACAATATGTTTGAGCGTTTCAAAGTGGAGCAAGATTATTTGCCTGTTTATAAAAATGTTGGTTTAGGTACAACTATTTGGTCGCCCTTGGCTGCTGGATTCCTTACGGGTAAATATTTAACTGAAATTCCTGAGGATTCACGTTTAAGCATCCCTGGTTTTGAATGGTTAAAATCAAGATGGCTTCAAGAAGAAAAAATCGCAAAGCTTAAGAAATTGGTAGATTTAGCCAATGAGTTGGGTGTTAGTATGGCATCATTAGCAATAGCTTGGACCATTTCTAATCCTAATGTAACAACTGCTATTTTAGGTGCAACAAAAAAAGAGCAACTTACAGACAATCTAAAAGCTTTAGATGTTTTAAAGTTATTAACACCTGAAGTTTTGAGTACTATAGAATCTATATTACGCAATAAGCCAACAATGGATTTGGCATAAAAATTACAATCCCTATAACATGAGTTTTAAAAATAAAACGGCATTCATAACTGGTGCCAGCCGAGGAATTGGAAGAGCAATTGCGTTGAGGTTGGCAAAAGAAGGAGCCAACATCATAATTGCCGCAAAATCTACCGAAGAAAATCCAAAATTAGGCGGCACTATTTTTTCTGTTGCTGATGAAGTGACTGCTGCCGGTGGCAAAGCTTTTGCCGTTGCTTGTGATATAAGATTTGAAGACCAAGTAAAAGATGCTGTTAATAAAGGTGCTGCTCATTTTGGTGGCATCGATATCCTCATTAACAATGCTTCTGCCATTTCATTAACCGATACAGAACATACCGATCCCAAACGCTACGATTTAATGCACGATATCAACGTGCGTGGTACATATTTTGTTAGTCAAGCTTGCATCCCTTATTTGCAAAAAGGGATAAATCCACATATCTTAAATCTTTCTCCACCATTGAATATGGATACGAAATGGTTTGCAAGCCATCTTGCATATACCATCAGCAAATACAATATGAGTATGATTGCTTATGGATTGTCGGAAGAACTTAAGAAATATAAAATTGCCGCCAACACACTTTGGCCTCGTACCACCATCGCCACTGCAGCAGTAAAAAACCTACTTGGCGGTGAAGCTCTAATGCGTATGAGCCGCAAGCCTGAGATATTGGCTGATGCCGCTTTTTACATCCTAAACAGACCGTCAGATAAATGTACAGGTAATTTTTTCCTGGATGATGAAGTGCTTGCAAGCGAAGGAATAACAGATTTGTCTAGCTATTCTGTAGTTCCAGGTGCTCACTTATACCCCGATTTATTTTTGTAAACAGTTTCTTTAGTATCTTTTGTCCATATTTTATTTCTATGAACAGAAGAAACTTTATCAGAAACAGTTCACTGGCTTCATTGTCTGTAACCGCTATATCTGCGGGTGCTACAGAAAAATCTTCATTTGCTCCAATTGATGCTACTCTTCCACCATTTTCTTTGGAAGAAATCACCATTGATACATTGCAAGAAAAAATGCAAAAAGGACAATTGACTGCAGTAGCGTTAACAAAAATGTATTTGCAGCGGATTCAGGAAATAGATAAGTCTGGACCAACATTAAACAGTGTAATTGAACTCAATCCAGATGCTTTATCCATTGCTGCAGCAATGGATGCTGAACGAAAAGCCGGAAAAATAAGAGGTTCAATGCACGGAATTCCTATTTTAATTAAAGACAATATCAGTACTGGAGATAAAATGATGACCACTGCCGGAGCAATGGCATTGGCAGGAAATGTTATGGGGCAAGATGCATTTATCGTTAAACAATTAAGGGCATCTGGAGCGGTATTGTTGGGTAAAACCAATCTTAGTGAGTGGGCAAATTTTAGATCAACCAAATCAACTAGTGCTTGGAGCAGTAGGGGTAGACAAACAAAGAATCCATATTATTTAGATAGAAATCCGAGTGGTTCTTCATCAGGATCTGGAAGTGCTGTTTCGGCAAATCTTTGTGCCATCGCTATAGGAACAGAAACCAACGGTTCAATTGTATCACCATCAAACAGTTGCGGCGTTGTAGGTTTAAAACCAACCGTAGGTTTGTGGAGTAGGAGTGGAATTATCCCGATTTCTGCCACACAAGATACTGCAGGACCAATGGCAAGAACTGTAAAAGATGCAGCAATTTTATTGGGAGCCTTAACTGGTGTAGATGCTACAGATTCAGTAACCACACAAAGCGAAGGAAAAACAGTTAATGATTATACTGTTTTTTGTAGAATTGACGCATTAAAAGGCAAGAGAATCGGCGTTGAAAAACAATATTTCAAAGGAGCAGATGCTGTAGTTTCACAATACAAAGCAGCAATTGAAGTATTAAAATCTTTAGGAGCAGAAATTGTTGAGATAGAATTGTTGAAGTTAACACAACCATTGGGTGCCTTCAGTTTGCAAGTATTGGAATATGAATTTAAAGATGGTGTAAACAAATACCTTGCATCGGCAAATGCAAAAGTAAAAACCTTAGCAGAAGTAATCGCTTTCAACAAAGCAAATGAAGACAAAGCGATGCCCTATTTTAAGCAAGAATTGTTGGAACAATGCCAAGAGAAAGGTGGATTAGACAGCAAAGAATATCTTGAGGCTGTACAAAAAACAACAAGTTCTCGCAAAATAATTGATGATTTAATGAAAGAGAATCGTTTAGACGCTATTTGTTCAACCAGTGGTGGTCCGGCAACTTGTATAGATTTGGCTAATGGCGATTATTCATCAGGATTTTCGTTTTCATCTCCAGCTGCCTGGGCAGGATATCCGCATATAACTGTGCCGATGGGGAATGTACAAGGCTTGCCAATTGGATTGTCTTTTGTATCGGGAGCTTATAAAGAAGGTGAAATTTTGGGCTTTGCCTATGCATACGAGCAAGCGAGCAAAAAGAGAATAGTGCCAAAGTTTAAAACAACACTACAATGAGAATTATTAATGATTAATTAAGAATGAGGAATAAAGGAACATCTTTTGTTTAAAATAAATAGCCCCTAGCTTCTGCTGGGGGCTATAAGTTTAGTTTTGAAAATTTCTATTGATTTATTTTCCGTAGTCTATCTGATTGAATTAGAAATAATATAAAACACAACACAATTAGCATAGGTTGAAGAATAACAAACAAATCAATGTTTAATTGTTCGTAGCTAATACCCATTTAAATGGCATAAAATCTAATGCAATCGCAACACCATACAAATAATCTTTTGGGATTATTTAAAAGTGTTTGAAATAAATCTGCAGAATTTAAATAATCAGACTTTATAAAATATTTTTTCATAGCAGTTTGATTACCCATGAGCTTATTGGCTGCAGTTGTCATTAAAAAAACAATAAATAAGAATATACCTGTTGTAATAAGAATTGTGCTATTTAAGACTTTTTGTTTTTTCAAATGAATAAATAATTTTCATTAAAGTTATTTGATTTTATTAATCATTTAAAACCCAATTCATTCAATCTTTCTCTACTGTAAGATCTTCTTTCTAAATTGCATAATTACCTTCTTTTTTTAAACCAATACCCCATAAAAAAGTTTGACTCACAACAACATAGGTTTTCAATGAGTTATGCGTGATAAGTGGTAAGTAGTGAAAAAAAATGTTTTTGTTTGGGGAAAGCTTTAATAATTTGCTAGACCTAATTTTAACTAACTACTAACTACTAATTATAACTAGATTACAATCACCCATTTTATGTTTGCTTTATAATCATAATAAAATGGCTAATAGGAATTTTTTACGTTATGCATCTGCCGGACCTTTATGTTATTTGTTAATGGATGATGATGGTTTGCCGAAATTGGGCTTGTATAAAGATTCATTTACCAATGAACTCGTATTGATTGCAAGCAGTTCTAGTAGTGAATCGGTTTTTTATCCCGGATTTGATAACCTTATGTTGGCAATGGAAGATAAATTATCGCTTGAAGATTTGTTGTTGAAAAGCAGATTTGCTACAATTGATGGGTCGGAGCCGGTATTGATGCGAAAACTGGCAATAAAATCTTGGATCCCTAAAGAGTTTTCTGGAATGATTGGAAAGCAATCAAAATGGACTACTTATCCCAATTATTATTATGTGTTTCATCAATATACAGCAAGACATTTTCCTGTGGCTGTTTAATAACTAAGTATGATTTTATTGGTTTATTTGTACAAATCCTGCATCTTCAAGATTTCAACTTTTATTTTATCTGCCAATTGTGAAGGTGCAATCACTTTAACATCACTTCCATAACTAAGAATTTTCATTACCAATTCTTGCGTAATGAAAACCTCAAGTGTTATTATTATCTGTTGCTCGTTTTCTTGAATGATTTGTTGCGAATGATGCAAAGGCAGCGAAACAATGTAATTTATGGCTTGCCCATTAAATTGTAATTCCACTTTTGAGGGCAACTCATTAAACTTTTGCGTTATACCAAAGCTATATCTAAAATAATCTTCTGGATTGAAAAGTTTGTCGTAGCGGTATTTTTCGGTTGTGGAGTTGATAGAAATAATTCTGTCTAAAGCAAATACAAGTGTTTTTTCTTTTTGGTGATGAAAAGCCAACATATACCAACGGTTGGCGTATTGCTTAAGGAGTGTTGGACTAACAATTCTTGTTTCGGATTGCTCTCCAAATTTGGCGTAATCTAACAAAATGGCATTGCGTTCAATAATTGCCTGGTAAATTGGACGAAGAAAACCATATCCTTTTTTGGAGTTAGACAATTCCATTTGTATATATCTTGCTCCACTGTATTCATTGTGGTCGCTATTGCGTGATCCTGTTTGAATTTTAGAAGAGATTTTAGAAAATTCTTCATCAATTCCTTCTCCAAACAATTTTACCGAAGCTTCCGCAATATCGATGATCCATTTTTCTTCTTCGGCTATGCGTAAACCGTCTAAAGAAAAATCTGAAGTATAAATATAGCCTTTGTTGTTTTTATCAAAAACTATAGGAGCGTTAAAATCATCTTTCAATGCCCTAATGTCTTTATCCAATTGTGCTTTGCTGATAAAATATCCCTCAGATTCTAATTTGTATAGCAATGCATCTGGATTCGGATACTTTTTCATGGTATTTCGAATACATCTGTCTATCACCAAGTATCGGGCAAAAGCATTTTTTGAAATGGGCATAAAAGAAGTTGAAATGTAAAATTACAGATTAGTATGAATATGAAACCAATGTTCTACAATGAGTTTACAAGCTTGTCGAAATTAAAAACGGCTCAAAAGTATTATTTCTTTGCAAAAAAGAATTTCAAAAATAAAAAAGAAAAAAAAGATGATTGTAAATAGAGTGTAATCTGCTTCTTCATCTTTGTTAAAACTGAAATGGTAAAATAGAGCTAATTAAAATTTTAATACAACAACTATGGCATCACAAGAATTAAGAGACGCTAGAGGCGCTCTATTAGGGAAAGTTGAAACTAAGTCTGACGGTAAGCAAGAACTCCGAGATAGCAGAGGTGCGTTGAAAGGGAACTATAATCCGATGTACAATGAAACCCGCGATCAAAAAGGGGCATTAGTTGGCAAGGGGAATATATTGACTTCCTTATTGTCTAAAAAATGATTGAAAGAATTACTGGGTGCAATACAAATTGAGGTTGCACCCGTAATAAAATTCCTGTATGTATCCATTTTTATTCCAGTTTTTAATAATAATTGGAAAATAACACCATAGCGTTGAAAACACATTAAAAAAACTGTAAATCATTGTATCACAATGTTTAATCTAAAAAAATTATTAAAAAAACAAATTAGTGATGTAGAAATACATAAAATAATAGACAAGAAAATAATAGAGAACCCTGATGGTCTTAGAAATTATATGAAAAGAAACTATAACAAAATAGCTAAAGAAACAAAAACAAGTGAAATCAATTGTAATGCTGAAGATTTCGAATTTTTGAAATTAAACACCAGATTTTGTAAAGTTTATTTTTTAAAAGTTAGAGATTATGAAAAGTATAATGAATTAAAAGACTTGTATTTAACCCTTAGTAATAATGATATGCATGATTTGCAAAGTGAATTAAGTGACTTGTTTAAATTATTCAAAACAAAAAAGAAAGTTTCAATATGTGATGAGTTATTAAGTGAGATAAAAATATTTACAAACTAATTTAAGCTTATACAATATGGATATACAACCCACTGATTCAGAAATGGAAGAAATAGTAGATAATCTTAAAAATAATGTTGATGACGTTGAGTTTTTTATGCAAAAGGCCTACGAGGACGCATTGTTTTTGGGTACAACCATTCAAAATGATGATGAAGGTTATAAAGTCATTGTTTTTATTATTAGATTATGTATGCATTATTTCAAAAGGTTCGAAGATTACGAAAAGCTTTCTCAATTAAAAAAGTTAACAGATCTTATACACTCAGAAAAGAAAAAGATAGTAACTGAAGAAGTAATAGATGATATAGCCATATTCTCAAATTGAGTATTTGTACAAATTGTAATAGAAGATTAAATTAAAATATAATACTAATGGAAAATAATGATTACGATAGTAAAGAAATGATTAAAATTTTAAGGAAACTGCTTAAAAAGGAGGATATTGTAGAGTATATGCAAGAATATTATGACGACATAATGTTTTTAGGAACATCAATAAAAGAAGATAAAAAAACATTGGATACAATTAAATATTCCATAAGATTATGTTCAATGTATTACTGTTCGGTGGAAGAGTATAGAAAAGTACATGAATTGGTTAAGCTTTCTGAATTATTAAACAGTGATAAAAAAAGTGTTGTTGATTTCAGTATTATAGACGAAGTAAATATTTTTGAGAATTGATGTTTTAGACACTTTAATTATACAGTAATAACAGAGAGAAATTGATAATGTAACCAAAGTTTAGCATTATAAAAAATAGAAAGGTATTCTTTGAATTGCCCCCAGATTCAGCTGGGGGTAAAATGTTTATCCATTTGGTTTTAGCCCCAATGATGCTAATTTATCAGCCTGCCGCATTTACCAAAGTAGCAATATCAAATTTATTCATCTGCATAAAAGCCTCTATTACTTTAGGTGCTTTTAGGTTGTTGCTAATCAATTCACCTAAAATGGAAGGAACAATTTGCCAAGAAACACCATATTTGTCTTTTAACCAACCACATCGACCTTCTTTACCTCCGTTTGCGGTTAATTGTTCCCAATAAAAATCAATTTCTTCCTGTGTTGAACAAGAAACTACCAAAGAAATTGCTTCGTTAAAATTGAAGTTAAAAGTTGCAGAACTTTCCATTGCCGCAAACAATTGGTTGTTTAGCAAAAATTGAGTGTGTTTGATGTTGCCTTCAACATCTGGCTCCCCTTTTTCATATTTGGAAACCAATAATGTAGTCGAATTTTTAAACAAAGAGGTATAAAACTCAATGGCTTCTGCAAGTTTTCCGTTGTTGTCATCTACAAACATCAAACTTGGGAAGATTTTTTCCTTTGTTTTTTCACCCAACATCAATTGCCAATTCACGCCAAATTGATCTTGACACCAACCGTATTTTTCACTCCAGGGATATTGATTTAAAGGCATCATTGTTTTTCCGTTTTCAGAAAGCAATTTCCATTTGGTTTCAATTTCAATTGTTGTATCGCAATGCACAAAAAATGAAATGGAAGAATTGATTGTAAAATTTGGACCGCCATTAAGAGCCATAAATTTTCGTCCTTCAATTGAAAAGGTTGACATTAATGGCGATGACAATTGAGTTGTTACATTTTCAAAAACAGTAGAATAAAACTTAACAGCATCTGTTGCGTTGCCATCAAACCAAAGGCATAAAGAGATTTCATTTATCATAATTCAAGATAAAAATTAAATTGACAATAATTACTTCATATATACAATGAAATATATAACTATTTTCGATTTTAACATTTAAATCTAATTCGATACTATTTATCAAAACACAATACAGTAAAGCGTTTTAGAGTATAAATATAAACATCACCATTAACCGATTTATTAAAAAAGCAACTGCAAGGTTGCAAAACTATTTTTATGCCCAAACCTAAAGTTATTTTGCTGCCCGCAACCGATGAACTACTTGATTTATACAAAGGGAAAGTAAAGTGGAGAACAAAAAAAGTATTTGGAAATTTTGCTTGGAGTGATTGGAGCAACATTTGGATAGTAGGATTAAAAATAAAATCTTTTGTCCTAAATGCATTGAGATTTTTGTATCTACCATTTCTCATTGTTTTTTATATCCATTTACTTATTGTATCAGGCATTATTTATTTAATTAAGGGTAAAAAAATAGCTGATAAATGGCTTGATAAATGGTTATATAAAGGGGGATCAAAATTTCAATTCGATGATAAACACTACAAAATAGATCATGTATTAAAAAAATTGAAATGTGAAGATGATGTACCTAAATTTTTATCAGAGGCAAAAAGGCATGGATTTGAAAGGATAGTTTATATCAAACCTCATGAAAAGCACCTTATTCCTAAAATTGAAACATTAATTCAGCAAGGCTGGATTAGTAAATATATATTCTATGATGAATTTAAAGACCTCGGTAGATATATTAAAAATAATGAAGTCAACACCAGCAACAGTTGGGTTATTTGGCCAACTTGGTATAATGTACCAACCATCAGGGGCAATAAAGAATTGGAAGATTTGGCAAATCATGTTTACTTATACAATGAATTCATTTTCTACAATAAGCCATATAAAATTATTGAATCTTATACCGATTGTGGTAAATATATCATGTTTAGTAGGGTAAAGCTCAACTATCATAGTTTGTTTCAGCCAGATGTGGTGCTTTATTTTGAAAAAGATTACAATCCCGCTGTTAATACTTGTATCCAAAATAGGATAGAAGATTTGCGTGCAAAATTTGCATCCAAGAAAATGAAGTTGGTTTATTTTCCTTCATTAATCAACCTTGAGGAACCTCCTGCAAGATTTATGGATATGTTGATGTATTCTCAACCGGATTTATTTTCAGGCGATGAAGCATTAAATCCGAATCAAATATTCAGTTGGTTGAGTAATATCAAACTAAAAGAGTTTTACAGCTTGTTGGGAGAGATGTTGGATATTCCCAACCAGCCAGAAGCTTGTTTTATAAGATGCCTTCATTGCATTAATGAAGATGCTGATCCCCAAATGGGACTTTATACTTTATATCCAATTTATGGAACAGATGAAGGTAAAGTTTCGCAAGAAATAGATTTCTACATCAGTGTGTTGCAACATACTACGCAACACATTCATTATAGTTTACAACGTGAAGATCCAGCAACTGCAAATGCTGACAAATGGTTTTTTACAGAAGGGCAAAAAATCAGCGAAGAAGTAAAAGCAAAAATTGCGGAGATCAAACAATTTACGGCAGAAGAAACCATATTAGAAACTTTGTTTTATATGATTAAAGAATTCAGGGAAGAAAAACCTGAATTGTGCCGACAGTTGTGTTTGCAATTGTATGATGAAATGGATTCGGTTAGTCGTAAAACCAGCAGATTGTATATCGATAAACACTTCAGAATTTTCTTACCCGATTACAACAATATAGAAATAGAATTAACGCCATTGCCAAAAACATTGTATTTGTTTTTATTGAAATACCCCGATGGTGTATTTTTCAAGGAGTTGTATATGCACAAAAAAGAGTTGTTGGATATTTATGGTAGAATCGGGAATAGAACAGATTTAGAGCAGATGCAAAAAAGCATTAATGATATGACAGATGCGAGATCCAACTCTGTAAATGAGAAATGTTCCAGAATAAAAGAATCGTTTCTTTCAAAATTAGACCAGCGTTTAGCCCTACAGTATATCGTAACCGGAAACAGGCAAGATGCCAAATGTATTTCATTAGATAGATCCTTAGTTGTATTTGAAGAGCAGATTTAAAATTAGGGCTTCTGCAAGGTTGCAGAAGTTAGCGGGGA